>JBCCSW010000244.1:0-6403 GCA_039199465.1 Pseudomonadota bacterium | reverse complement strand
GCCCCGTCGGTCGGCCCGGCGCAGGACCGAGGTGATCGCCCGGGTGTTGTCCGGCTCGCGCAGGCTGCCGGTGACGACGAGCAGCGCGTCGAACTCGTCCAGCCGCTCCGGCACGTCCTCAAGCGCCAGATCGGTATGCAGCGTCAGGCCCGAGGAGGAGGGTATCGCCATCGCCCCGGGCGCGATGAGCCGCCAGCGATAGGCATCCCGGCCGAGCTTCATGTTGGCGGCGCGCAGCGGCTCGACCGCCGCGGTCAGCGAGATCATCGAGAACCGGTCGACCAGCACGAAGCCGATGCGCCGTGCCTCGGCCGGCGCCGGTTGCGATGGATCAGCGATCGGGCCGGAGGCTGCATCCATGCGCCAGAAATCCCACCAGAAACGCGCGACTCAGAGGCCGCTTCGGGAATTGAGACCGGACCGGCGATGCAGGACCAGTCCTGTTCACGCAAAAAGCACCGGCAGGGCCGGCGCAGACTGGCCTATCGCCGCGGCAAGGGCCCCGTGCGCCACGTCCCGTCCCAAGCCTCGATCCCAGCCCCGTTCTCCACGCTGACCCCAGCCTCGTCGCGGGTCCCGTCGCCGGCTCAGTCGCCTGCCCGGTCGCCGGCCCGGTCGCCGGTCGGCCCGTCCCCGGCATCGACCGCGCCATCGTCCGCGCCATCGTGATCGGCATCATGCTCGGGGATCCCGGCCGCTGCCACCCATGGCCGCGTCAGATCGGCCAGCGTCACCGAGAGCGTTTCGACCCCGATGCGGAACGCAGCCCCGCCCGCACAGGTGAGCAGGAGCGCACCGGGCGGCGAGGCCGTGGCGGGTACCGCCGTGGCGGCGTCCTCGGCATCGGCCCCGTCATCCTCGGTCTCGGTCTCGGTCTCGGTCTCGGTCTCGGTCTCGGTCTCGGTCTGCGTCTGGTCGTCCGACGCTGCGGAGGTCGCCGCCGCCGGGTCCGGCTCGAAGGCCAGCGACAGGAGCGCCAGCACGGTGTCGCGGTCCGGTCGACCGATGCCGCGGGCCTGCATGGCCGTGACGTCGTCGATCTGCAGGGCGCTTCGCACCCGCTCGAACGCGCGGCCCGCCTGGCGTGCGGTCTCCGCGTCCTCCCACCTGAACCGGTTCAGCAGCAGCACCACGCGACGCTTGCGCGGCAGGTACATGACCTCGGCCGCGCGCGCCACGGCGTCCTGCACCAGCGCCGAGATCACCGCCACATCGTCGGCTGCCTCCGCGCGCAGGCGCAGCGGCCGGTCGGACAGGGGCGCGTCCTCGAAACGGGCATCGCCGCGTGCAGTGTCGTCGTCGGGCGTCGTCATCAGGCGCTGTCCTCGTCGCTGTCGCCGGTCAGGCGCTGGATCTCGATGCCGCAGGCGCCGAGCTTCTTCTCGATCGCCTCATAGCCCCGGTCGAGATGATACACCCGGCTCAGCATCGTCGTCCCCTCGGCGCCGAGGCCGGCGAGGATCAGGCTGACCGAGGCGCGCAGATCGGTCGCCATCACCGGTGCGCCGCGCAGCCGCTCGACCCCGTGGACCCGAGCGATGCCGCCGCTGATGCGCACGTCGGCGCCCATGCGGGCAAGTTCCGGCACATGCATGAAGCGGTTCTCGAAGATCTGCTCCGAGATCGTGCTCTCGCCGTCCGCCGTGGCGAGCATCGCCATCACCTGCGCCTGCAGGTCGGTGGGAAAGCCCGGAAAGGGCTCGGTGGTGATGTCGATCGGCCGGACCCGGTCGCCGCAGTGGCTGACGATGATGCCATCGGTCGTCTCGGCGACCTCGACCCCCGCGCGGCGCAGCACCTCCACCAGCGCCGCGACCAGCGCCGCATCGCCGCCCTTCAGCGTGAGCTGCCCACCGGTGATGGCGGGTGCAATCATGTAGGTGCCGAGCTCCACCCTGTCGGGGAGCACGCGGTGGTTGGCGCCGTCCAGGTGGTCGACGCCCTGCACCCGGATCGTCTCCGTGCCCGCACCCGCGATCCGCGCGCCCATCGCGGCCAGACACGTGGCGAGATCGACGATCTCGGGCTCGCGCGCGGCGTTCTCGATCACGCTCTCGCCGCGGGCCATGCAGGCGGCCATCAGCGCGTTCTCAGTGGCGCCGACCGAGACCGTCTCAAAGGCGATGCGCGCGCCGGTCAGGCCGCTCGGTGCAGTCGCGTGGACATAGCCGCCCTCCAGCGTGATCACGGCGCCAAGCGCCTCCATCGCCTTAAGGTGCAGATCCACGGGCCGCGCGCCGATGGCACAGCCACCGGGCAGGGACACTGTCGCCTCGCCACAGCGCGCCAGCAGCGGGCCCAGCACCAGGATCGAGGCGCGCATCTTCCGCACGATCTCGTAATCGGCATGGGTGCTGAGCGCGCCCGCGGCCGACAGTGCCAGCACGCGGCCGTCGTCCAGCGCCGCGACCTCGACGCCGAGCGACTGCAACAGCGCCGTCATGGTGCGGATATCGGCAAGGCGCGGGGCGTTCGAGAGGGTCAGCGGCGCCTCAGTCAGGATGGCAGCCGGCATCAGCGTCAGGCAGGCGTTCTTCGCGCCGGACACGGTGATTTCGCCATGCATCCTGTTGCCGCCATCGACGCGGATCCGGTCCATCAGCGCTCTCCGGCCTCGTCGCTGTTCGGGCCCGTCGCGGATGGCGTGCCGTCGGCCGGCCCTTTGTCGCCCGCTGGCTCGGCCGCCGAGCGCGCGCGGGCCTGGGCTTTCCGGCGGCGCAGGTTGTCGCGCAGCGCCGCGGCCAGCCTGTCTGCGCGGTCGTCCGATCCGCTCTTGTCGTCACGCCGCACTCAGCCCGCCCCTTGATCCCAGTCTTAGCGTTCCAGCGCCTAACGTGCGCGAGCGCGGCGGGCAAGGCAGGGGGCGCGGCCTGACCTCTGGGCGCCTTTCGCGCGCCTGTGGCCGGGCGCGCCTTCGACCCGGACGCTTCCCCAGTGCCGGGAGGACGCGCAAGTCTGGGCCTTGCATTCCGCGCTGCCATCAGTAGGAAGACGCGCGGTCGCGACGGGCCTTTCCGCCGGTCCGACGCTGGCGAACGCGCTGCCGTAGCTCAGGGGTAGAGCACTCCCTTGGTAAGGGAGAGGTCGAGAGTTCAAATCTCTCCGGCAGCACCACCATCGTCACACGCCGTGGCTTCGCCGGAGCGGTGACGCGAGCGTCAGCAGCATAGGCACGCGCGCCCTGTTATTCGTCCGGTGGGTTCGGGGCGGGCAGCAGGGGTTGGAAGAGCGTCACTTCCTCGTCGCCGATGACCAATTGGCCGTTTTCGCTCCTGATGTCGACGACCAGATCCTCGGGCAATGCGCCGGGTCGGGCATAGCGCGCCGCGAGATCGAGCACGAACTGCGCGGTCGGGATGTCCATCACCTCGGCCGCGATCAGATCGCGGATCAGCCCCATGCTGCCGTCGAGCACGATGCGTCCGCCACCGCGCGTGCTGCCGTCGGCGGCAATCTGCAGCTGCACCGTCCCTGCGGCGGCCGCACCAAGCCCTCGCATGTCGATGTCGAAGGCCAGGCTCGCGATGCGCCCGCCGAGCGGCAGATACGGGTCTGGCAGGTTGGAGGGGACGGCCCGGGCATTCATCGTGAAATGGATCTGGCCGGTCTCCCGCGGCAGACGCCCGGCCGCGTCCAGCCAGTTCCATGCCGCGTCGTCGGGCACGATCTCGCCGGCCGAAAGCCGCACTTCCAGATTGGCTTGCGAGGTGATCGGGCTTACCGGGTCGCTCTGCGCGATGTCGACCCGGTCGATCGCTAGGCTGCGTGGTGCCGCCTGTCCTGTGGCTGGGCGATGGGTCAGCGTCGTCTCGTCCAGCGTCGCGCGGACCGTGCCGAGGCCGTTGCTGACGCTGTAGGTGCCGGCGAAGGTGCCCATGCTGAGCGCCGCATCGCCGAGCGGCGGCGCGCCCGCGACCTGGACCGCGATCGCGCCGCTGCGCAGACTTGCGGTCAGCCCGCCCAGCATCGGATCGGTGCCTTGCCAGCGCGCCGTGACGCCGACGCGCTCGATCGCGGCCGACCATCGCGACACGGCCTGGCCCACCGCTGCGGTGCCGGGTCCGGCGGCGGCCCGGATCGCGGCGCTTTCGGCGTCGAGGATCAGGCGCCAATCCCGGTCGGCCATCCCAAAGGCCGTACCGGTCGGCCGGATCAGGCGGAGTGTCAGGCCGCTCAGCGCAAGCTCCCCCTCGGCGGCACCGTCGCCGTCAGGTGGCAGCGTGACGGTGACACCGGCCAGTGCGCCGGCCACGATGCCTTCTTCGGGCGTCAGTTCTGAGAGGGTGATCTCGCCGCCATCGAGCGCCAGCGAATACTCGGCTGCCCCTTCCGCGCTCCCCTCGGACCCAGCCGCGCCGGCCACGCTCAGCAGCGCGCTCTGCGGCAGTGAGATCGTGACATCGCCGCCACCGGGGAAGCCGCGGCTGATCATGACGCTCGGCAGCGTCAGGCTGCCTGTGGCGTCCTGCGCCAGCGTCACGTCGCGCAGGAGGAGACGATGGGCGAAGGGATAACCGTCAGTCCAGGCGATCTCGTAGTCGAGATCAATGCCCGCCGCCGCCAGCGCCGTCGTCTCCTGGGTCAGCACGGTGCGCATCGTCTCGCGCCCCAGCCACCAGGCGACCGACCACGCGACGATGATGGTCGCGACGACGCCGATGGCGAGATAAGCCCTCTTCACCGCGCTCCCCCGTTCTCCGCGACGGCTTTCCCGTGTTCCCCGTGTTCCCCGTGTTCCCCGTGTTCCCTATCGGGCCTCCCTTGTCCCGCATCGGTGAGCGCTGCCCGAGCGCTCTGACCGAGGGGCGCCTGCGGACGGGCGAGCGCAGCGCGCCTTACCCAGATCAGCTGCTCCTCGGCCCGGGTGATCGCCACATAGGCCAGGCGCTTCCAGAGGGCGATACCGGCCTCGCTCTGCCCCATCCGCGCGGCGACGAACAGATCTGGGGCGAAGATCTGCACCCGCGGCCATTGCGAGCCCTGCGCCTTGTGGATCGTCACCGCCGCACCGTGCAGGAACAGCGCACCCATCCGCGCCGCCGAGAGCATCAGCGCCTCGCCCTCGGGCTGCTCGATCTGGATGATGGAGGCGACCGAAATCGGCCCCTCATCGGTGCCGACGACGTTGATGCGGGCATAATTGGCCTTCCGTCCCGCACCCTGGTAGCGGGCATGGGCACCCTTGACGAGGCCGTGGCTCTCCAGATCGGCGCGGTTCTTGCGCTGCTTGAGCGGCAGCTCAAGACCGTCGCAGATCAGCGGCTCGCCCTCGGCAAGCGTGCCGGGCGCGATCGCGTGGGCGGCGCGGAAGCCCGCGATCAGGCGGATGCGCGTCTTGTTGCGCCAAACCAGCATCGGGCTCTCGGCCATCAGGTCGGGATCGGCCCGCGGCGCCACGACGACGCGGTCGTCGCGTGCCGCTGTTTCCTCGACCATCCGTTCGAAGCCCTCAAAGTCCAACTCGGGGTCGGCCAGGGCGTGGGCCAGGTCCAGGATCGGGTTGTCGGCCGCCTGGCGGTGGATGCGGCTCAGCATGAGACGACGACCCTCGGGCAGGTCGTCGAACACCATCGCGCCGCGGCCACCCACGGGCGCAAGCTGAGCCGGGTCGCCGAACAGCACGATCAACCGGAAGATCTCGGCCAGATCTTCGAGCTGCCGCGCATCGATCATCGACGCCTCGTCCACCAGAGCGATGTCGAGCGGGTCCTCGCGCCGCGTCCAGCCGGTGATGAAGTCCGAGCCGCGGAGCCCTGCGCTCGCCAGCGCCCCGGCAACCGACTGATGCTCGTCATAGGCGGCGCGGGCGCGATCCAGGGCATCCTCGGTCATGCCCTCGACCTTGGGTCGGGTCTTGCGCTCGCCCTCCAGCCAGTCGGCGACTTTCTGGTACTCGGGGTCATAGACCGGCGTGTACATGATGCGGTGCAACGTCGAGGCCGGCACATCGCGAGCCCGCAAGACCGAGACCGCCTTGTTGGTCGGCGCGAGGACGGCGAAGGACCGCCTCTCCTGGCGTCGGCGATAGGCGTCCTCGGCCTTGACCGGGTCCAGACCCGTGGCGCGCAGCCGGTTCGCCATCTCGGCCAGCAGCACCGTCTTGCCCGAACCGGCCTTGCCGAGGATGGCGAGCACCTCGGCATCCTCCGTCGCCTCGCTGGCTGGATCGAGGGTCCCGTCGGCGAGATCGATGCCGTGCGCCGCCAAGCGCTCGGACACGACTGCCAGCGCGTCGTGCTGGTCGTCCGAAAGAGCGATTTCCGGCGGCGATGGAGGGGCGATGAGCATGAACAATGAGATAGCTGAGGGCGTTGCCCTCGGCCAGCGCTGCAAAGATGGCCTTTGGTTGCGTCTTAAAGGGTGAGGGTTCGTGCCCGATCGCCTGACGCAGTGGTGCTGAGCG
>JBCCSW010000243.1:0-6486 GCA_039199465.1 Pseudomonadota bacterium | reverse complement strand
TCGGTCGCGTCGTCGGGTCCGGCACCTTGGAGTAGGGGCGGGCGCGGAACGACGTCCACAGCCCGGCGGCGCAGATGCGCTCGATCAGGCCGTCACGCAGGCTGATATCGCCGACGTTGGAGAAATCGAGCGGCTCGGCGGCGTCGGCGTCGACCTCGATCTCGACGCTGATCAGCACGCGGCGCAGGCCCCGGTTGATCGCCTTGATCCGGCCGCTGACCGGCGTCACGACGACGGCGTCAGGCGTGTCCTTGTGCGCAAAGATCGGCGCGCCGGCGCCGACGATATCGCCCTCGTCGACCGAGAGGCGGGGCTTCAGGCCGAGATAGTCGGCGCCGAGCACGGCGACCGTACTGACTTTTGGGCCGGCCGAAATCTGTTGGTCGGGCGCGCCGGCGATCGGCAGATTGAGGCCCCTACGTAGCGTGATTGGCTGCACCGGGCTGTCCTATTGGCAGTTCGAGACCCAAACCATGTTCAGATTCGGATTTGGTTTTCGCATAGTGCAAATATGCGACGAAACCCAGACCTTGTCAGTAGGCGTAAAGCGTCATCGTCTGCTCTTTGTTGCCGCAGTGCGCAACGCGCTGCCGCGTGCTAGAAGACACGCTGGAGGTGCCGGCAGGTGAAACCGCTCGCCATGAAAGCCATCGCTGTGGCGGCGCTTGCGCTGGCCGGGTGCGAGCCGGCGCCCGTTACCTTGGAATTGCGCGGCGAGACCATGGGCACCACCTACTCGGTGATCGCCATCGACAAGACCGCGGATCTGGACCGCGAGGTCGTGCAGAAGGCGATCGATGACGCTCTCGCCGATGTGAATGCCAGTATGTCGAACTGGGATCCGTCCTCGGAGATATCGGTCTTCAATGCGCAGGAGAGCACGGAGCCGCAGGCGATATCGGCGGAACTGGCGACGGTGATGGCGACTGCCAACATGGTGCACCGCGAGAGCATGGGGCTGTTCGATGTGACGCTGGGGCCGGTGATCGAGCTCTGGGGTTTCGGCGCGCGCGATGCAGAGAGCCCAGTGCCGAGCGACGCGGCGATCGAGGCGGCGCAGTCGCTGGCCGGTCAAGAGAGCGTTCTCGCCCTGGTCGACGATCCGCCGATGCTGCAGAAACTGCACCCCGACGCGACCGTCTATCTGGCTTCGATCGCAAAGGGGTATGGCGTCGATGCGGTCGGTGAGGCGCTCAGCGATCTCGGTCTACGGGACTTCATGATCGAGATTGGCGGCGATCTTCTTGCCGCGGGCAGCAATCCCGATGGTACTGCCTGGCAGATCGGCATCGAACGGCCCGAGCCCGGTCGGCGGACGCTGCAGGATGTGGTGGCGCTGAGCGGGCTCGGCCTGGCGACGTCGGGCGATTACCGGAACTATTTCGAACAGGACGGCGTGCGCTACTCGCATATCATCGACGCCAGCACGGGCCGGCCCATCACCCATACCACCGCGTCGGTCACGGTGCTGGCCGACAGCGCGATGCTGGCCGATGCCTGGGCGACGGCGCTGCTGGCGCTGGGCCAAGAGCGCGGCCTGCCGGTGGCCGAGAAGAACGATCTTGCCGCCCTCTTCATCATGCGCGATCCGTCAGTCGACGACGCGCAGTTCGTCACGGCCGCGAGCCCGCGCTTCGACGCGCTGAGCGCCGCGGACTAGGGAGACACCGCCATGTCGACATTCCTGCTGGCCTTCGTGCTGCTCGTCCTGATCATGCTGGGCATGGCGCTGGGCGTCATGTTGATGGGCAAGACGATCAAGGGCAGCTGCGGCGGTCTGAACGCGATCGCCGATGCCGATCACTGCCTCGTCTGCAACAAGGAGATCGATCCGAACAGCCCGCTGCGCGACCGCCTCCAATGCCCCAGGGCGCGCGCGATGGCCGAGCGGATGGCGAAGGGCTGAGATGGCGCCGCGCCGGGCAGCGCCATGGGTCCGCTAGCCGGCATCGAGCGGGATGAAGCCGACCGCGAGCAGGCAGGCGGCCGCGACGGCGCCGAACAGCCAAAGCTGCCATCTGGGCCCCTCGTTCTTCCAGACCCGACGATAGCGATAGCCCGCGAGGACGGCGATCACGAACAAAACCGTGGCACTCAATGGGGTTAAGGTTATTGCGCTCACAATTGTAATTAGTTCCCTTATTAGCGGTGCGTCGTCTAAACTTCTGAGCATAACCGAGCCAGAACACTCAAGCCGGGAGAGAACGCCGATGCCCAGCTCATACCAGCCGCCGACACGGACAGACGACGCCTCGAAGAGAACCTTCAGCCAGTCGATCGAGACCAACACGGCCACGGAAAGCGCGACGGTGCGCAAGCTTCTGCAGGGCAAGGGCAGCGATATCTTCTCGATCCGACCGCAGGAGACGCTGCACCGCGCGGTGGAGATCCTGCGCGACCGCAGGATCGGCGCGCTCGTGGTGACCGATGCCGCCGGCAACCTGCAGGGCATCCTGTCCGAGCGTGACATCGTCCGCAAATTGGCCGACACGCCCGGACGCACGCTGCCGCAGCGCGTCGAGGAGGTGATGACCGAGCGTGTCGAGGTCTGTGCGCCCGCCGACCCGCTGGTCTCGGTCCTGCGCCGAATGACCAAGGGCCGCTTTCGGCACATGCCGGTGGTCGAGGGCGAGACCCTGGTCGGCATGGTCACCATCGGCGACGTGGTGAACTACCGCCTGAACGAGCTGGAGCACGAGACGCTGCAGTTGAAGCAGATGATCGTCGGCTGAGCCGGCGAACCGCCGCGCCGGCCCTCCCTTTGAGCGGCCGGCGCGGCAACGCGTCCAAAGGCATAAACTTGATCGCGAAGATCAGGTAAGCTATCGCGCGACCGCTAGCGAACGGGCCCAAGGGCCGCCTGAGCAAGTCAACGCAACCGCGAACCGCGCCGTGATCGGGATCGTCGCCGACCGCGCGCCTTGCTGTAGGCAGCTTGCTCGTGACCCACCGCCCCGCCTCAGTCGGCCTGTACGACCATGCGCTGGAACACAGCGCCTGCGGCGTGGGCTTTCTGACCCGCAAGGACGGGCGGCAGACGCATGACCTGCTGCTGAAGGGGCACGAAGCGCTATGCGCGGTGCCGCATCGTGGCGGCATGTCCTCGGAAGGCGTCGGTGACGGCGCCGGGATCTCGGTCGATCTGTCGGTCGCCTTCTTCGAAAAGCTGACGGGGCGCCTCCTGGTGGCCGGTGGCTTCGGCGTCGGCAACTTCTTCATGCCGAACGACGCCGCCTCGCATGACGCAGCGGCCGAGGTGGTCTCGACCACCCTCGCCGGCGCGGGCTTCGAGATCCTGCTGCTGCGCGATCTGCCGGTCGACGCGGGCGTCATCGGCGCCCGCAGCGCGCGCCATCAGCTGCCGATCCGGCAATGGGTCTTCCTGGCGCCCGACGGACTGCGCGGCCAGGCGCTGGATGCCCGGATCTATCGCTGCCTGCTGGATATCGAGGCGCGCGCCTATACCGAACGGGCGCTCGAGGGGCTCTACCCCCTGTCGCTTTCGGCGCGCCTGCAGACCTTCAAGGGCCGACTGAATTCCTGGGAGATCATTCCCTACTTCCACGACCTGTCGGACCCGGCGCATGCGGTCCACACGATGTACTTCCACACCAGGTTCTCGACCAATACCGACCCGCATCCCTCGATGGCGCAGCCCTTCCGGCTGATGGCGCATAACGGCGAGCTCAACACCGACAAGAAGAACCGGTTGAGCGAAACTGCCGTGGCGCTGGCGCGCAACCGGGCGATCATCCGGCCGAAGGGGCAGTCCGACAGTTGCCGGCTGGACCAGACCCTCGCCGGTCGGGTGTTCGAAGATGGCTTGGACCTCGTGACGGCCGTCGTCTCGATGATGCCGCCTGCCTGGGAGAACGACGGCCGCTATCCCGACGATGTGCGCGCGATGCTGGAGTACTTCTCGCTCTACGAGGAGAAGAACGACGGCCCCGCCGCACTGATCTTCGGCGATGGCAGCATCGTCGGCGCGCGGCTCGACCGGCTCGGCCTCCGCCCGCTGCGCTCGGTCGAGACCGAGGACTATCTCGCCGTGATGTCCGAGGCCGGGCAGATCAGCTTCCCACCCGAGACCGTGTTGCGTCGGGGCCGCGTCGAGGCCGGCGGCATGATCTACTATGATCACGCCCAGAAACGGATCTTCGAGACGGCCGACGCCCTCGCCATGCTGGCCGCACGAGCAGACTATCAGGACCTGCTCGACCACGCGCAGATCCGCATCGAGGACCTGCCCGAGGCGAACGAGGACCCGGCCTCTGCCGCAAGGCGTTACGAGGGCGATCTCTGCACGCCGGCCCGCTATGTCGCCTACACGCACAATCAGGAGAGCTTCAAATTCCTGATGGACCCGATGCTGCAGACCGGCGTCGAGAAGGTCTCGGCCATGGGCTATGGCAACGCGATCAACGCGCTTTCCGACAACGAGGGCGGCGTCGCGAAGTATTTCAGCCAGCGCTTCGCGCAGGTGACCAATCCGCCGCTCGACTCGATCCGCGAGGCCGACGGCATGACGCTGCGGGTGGCACTTGGCGAGAAGCCGCATAACGGCGCCTCGCGCAGCCGGCAGATCGTGGTGAACTCCCCGATCCTGCGCATGGCCGACATGCTGAAGATCAAGGCCCAGGCCGACACGCCCTGGGACCGCTTCGACGTGCTCTACACGCCCGTCTACGGCGATCCGGCGGGGAACGAGGCGGCACTGGTCGACGCGATCGACGCCGTGGCCGACCGGGTCGTGGCCTTCGCCCGCGACCGCGGCGGCATCGCGATCCTGACCGATCGCCACATCGCCCGCCAGCGCGCGGCGATGCCGATGACGCTGGCCGTCTCGGCCATCAATCAGCGCCTGATCGAGGAGGGGCTCCGCCTCAAGGTCTCGCTGATCGTCGAGAGCGGGCAGATCTCCTCCTCGCACCATATCGCCTGTGCCTTGGGTTTCGGCGGCTCGGCCGTCTATCCGCTGGGTGTGCGTCTGCGCGCCGAGGAGCTGTTCGGCGCCGAGGCGGCCGATGCCTTCGGGCGGTTCAAGAAGGCGGCCGAGAAGGCGCTGATGAAGACCATGGGCAAGGTCGGGCTCTGCACCGTCGAGAGCTATTCCGGCGGCGAATTCTTCGAGCCCAACTTCCTCGATACCGAGGATCCCGTCTTCAAGCGCTACCTGCCGAACATGAGGACTCCGGTCGGCGGCGTCCGCTTCGCCACCGTCGCCCAATCGGTCGCCGACTGGCATCATCGCGCGCTGTCGGTCGAGAGCCCGAACGACGTGCCGATGCTGGGCCTCTTCAAGGAGCGCTCGGAGGGCGCGGGCCATTCCTACGGCACCACCGCGGTCCGCGGCTTCGTCGACATGACCGAGGAGCCGATCAGCTTTGCCGAGGCGGACGGCGAGACCGATCCCTTCCGACTGCTGACGCTGCGACAGATGGACGACGCCTTCGGGATCGACGACCGAGGCTATGTGAACACCAGCTTCGAGAAGCTGACGACAGGCCAGATCGACGGGTTCAGGATCACGCCCGGCTATCGCGCCTTCAGCCGGATGATGGCGGATGAGCGGAACCGCCGACCGGCCGCGTTGCGCGACGTGCTGGCCTTCCCCGCCGACATCACGTTCCTGGACACCGTCGCCGACATCAAGCGCGAGATGATGCTGTTCAACCGCGCGGGCAACGTCGATTTCGTGATCCGCGGCGTGACCTGCTCGGCTGTCGGACCGTGCCAGTACCTGCTGAAGCTGACCGGCCCCAAGGCGCGTGAGATTTGGCGGCTGGATGCCCTGGCGCAAACGCTGATCGAGCGTTTCGGCGACGACGTCCTCGGCCACTGGCTTGAGGGCGGGGGGCTCAGGATCGATGCGGCGGGCTGGGCCGAGGACTATCTCTCGCGCCTCCGCCCAGCGCCCGAGCGGCTTGAGCTGTCGCAGGTCGAGCCAGCCTCGGCGATCACGCCACGCCTCGCCTCGGGTGCGATGTCGCACGGCGCGCTGGTCGCGACGGCACATGAGGCGGTGGCGCACGGCACGAACATGGTCGGCGGCATGTCGAACTCGGGCGAGGGCGGCGAGCATCTCAGCCGCTACGGCACGATCAGGGCCAGCCGGATCAAGCAGTTCGCCTCGGGCCGCTTCGGGGTCTGGGCCGGTTATCTGGCCGATCCGAACCTGGAAGAGCTGGAGATCAAGATCGGCCAGGGCGCCAAGCCGGGCGAGGGCGGGCAGTTGCCGGCGCCCAAGGTCACGGTCGAGATCGCGGCGGCGCGCGGCGGCACGCCCGGGGTCGAACTGGTGTCGCCCCCGCCCCATCACGACACCTACTCGATCGAGGATCTCGGCCAGTTGATCCACGACTGCAAGGCGGCGCGCGTGCGCGTGGTCGTCAAGCTCGTCAGCTCCGAAGGGATCGGCACCATCGCCGTCGGCGTGGCCAAGGCCGGCGCAGACGTGATCAACGTCGCGGGCAACACGGGCGGCAC
>JBCCSW010000242.1:0-6499 GCA_039199465.1 Pseudomonadota bacterium | reverse complement strand
GGCGGGGGGGCGGGACCGACCCCGCCGGAGAGCCCGCGCCGCGGTCGGGCGCGCCCGACCCGACACTGCGTGGCGAGGCGCTGGAGCGCTATGCCCGCCATATCGTGCTGCGCGAGATCGGCGGGCCGGGTCAGCAGCGCCTGAGCGCGGCCCGCGTCGCGATCGTGGGCGCAGGGGGCCTTGGCAGCCCCTCGATACTCTATCTGGCCGCCGCCGGCGTCGGCCACCTCACGGTCATCGACGACGATGTCGTGGCGCTGTCGAACCTGCAGCGCCAGGTGCTGTTCGCCACGGCCGATATCGGTTCGCCCAAGACGGCGGCAGCGGCGAGCGCCGTCTCGCGTCTGAACCCGCTGGTGCAGCTTGAGCCGGTCGAGACCCGCCTCACCGCCGAGAACGCCGAGGCGCTGCTTGCTGGCCACGACCTGGTCCTGGACGGCAGCGACAGCGCTAACACGCGGTATGTGGTGAATGCCGCGGCGACGGCGCTCGGCATGCCGCTCGTCTCCGCGGCCATCGGGCGCTGGGAGGGGCAGGTGGGCGTGTTCGACCCCGCCCGCGGCGGTCCCTGCTATGCCTGCGCGTTCCCCGAGACGCCGGACGCCGAACAGGTACCCGCCTGTGCCGAGGCCGGCGTGCTGGGCGCGCTTGCCGGCGTCGTCGGGGCGATGCAGGCGGTCGAGGCGGTGAAGCTGATCGCCGGCGCGGGACGTGCACTCGCGGGCCGCCTGCTGCTCTACGATGCGCTGGAGGCCGAGACACGCATCGTCACGATCCGCCGCCGCCCCGACTGCCCCGTCTGTAACAGCGCCTAATGGGCAGCGCCACCGACAGCGTCGATCGCGATATCCACCCAGACGAGGCGATGGTCCGAGGCGGCGTGCTCGCGTCCGCGCCGCTCGGTGAGGGCCGCGCCCGGCTCGCCTTCAGCCGGCCAGAACACGCCGCTGCCGGTGACGGTCAGGCGGCTGTCCGGAAGGACATAGTCGACGCGCAGGTTGCCGGGGGCGGGGCTGTCGCGCCAATCGGCGGTGTCCTGGGCGGGGTCGCCGCGGTGGCGTGCATTGGCGCCGCCATCGGCGGCCGCCGCGGCCACCCCGCCGGTGCTGGTCGGCATGGGATCGCCGAGGCGCGGATGCGAGAGCAACTTCTCCAGCGCCCCTCGCCTCGCGTCGCCATCGCTCGGATCGGCGTTCAGGTCGCCCGCCACGATGACCGGTGCCGCAGCGTCGATGCCCCCCGGCCTGCCATCGTCGTCGATCAGCCAGGGCGCGTCGTCCAGGATCGCGGCGAGCAGGCGGATCTCATCATGGTTCCGCCTGCCGTTCCGGTCGGCCGGGCCGTCGAAGACCGGCGGCGTCGGATGGGCGGCAATCAGCGTGATCTCGTCGCCATCTGCCAGCATGACCGGCACTGCGAGGTGGGTCTTGGAGCTGAGGCGGAGCGCCGCCCAGGTCGCCTCGTCATGCAGCGGTTTACCATCGGGCAGCACCGGGCGGAGCGCGCCGGGCATCGCTGCCCACCGAAACCGCCGCCAGGTGCGCGCAGGCCCGAGCGGCAAGCGGCTAAGCACGGCCATCGCGTATTGGCCGGGGAACGCACCGAAGCCCCAGGCATCCGCGGGGCCGAGCGCCGTGCCGTCCCCATCGATGTCGAGGCCCGAGGGCCGCCCGGTGTTCGAGACCGGCTGCAAAACATGGGCGTAGCGGATGCCCGGCTGGCCGCCCGCGCCCTCGGCCAGCAGATCGGCGAAGGCCGCGAGCGCGGCCCCCTCGCCATCGCGATCCAACTCGTTGATCAGCAACACATCGGGGGCGACGCGCAGGATGATCTCGGCCGCTGCCACGACCTGAGCGTCGCGCTTGGCGATGTCGCCGAGCAGGACGCCCACCCCGCCGCGCGTCAGCGCCGCGTTGAACTGCGCGATGCGGATCGTGCCAACCTGGCGGTCGTCGGGGTCCGCAGCCCGGGCTGCGACGGCCGAAAGCACCGCGAGGCCGACAAGCGCGCCCCGCCACCACGCAGCAGGTACCGGCGTCAGCCGGCCAGCCAGGGTGCCCGCGCCGCGCGGCGTGCCTCGAAATCGCTGATCGCGCCGTCCCGTTCCATCGTCAGTGCGATATCGTCCAGCCCGTTCAGCAGGCAGTGCTTCTGATGCGGGTCGATGTCGAACGGGATCTTCTCGCCATCCGGGCGCTCAATGGTCTGCGCGGCCAGGTCGACGGTCAGGCGGGCATTGGCGCCGTGCGACGCATCCTCGGTCAGCGTATCCACCTGCTCCTGCGCCAACCGGATCGGCAGGATGCCGTTCTTGAAACAGTTGTTGTAGAAGATGTCGGCGAAGGACGGCGCGATCACGCATTTGATACCGAAGTCCTTCAGCGCCCAGGGCGCATGCTCACGGCTGGACCCGCAGCCGAAATTGTCCCCTGCGACCAGGATCTCGGCCGCGCGGTAGGCCGGTCGGTTTAGGACGAAATCCGGGATTTCGCGCCCGTCATCGTCATAGCGCATCTCGCTGAAAAGGTTCACGCCTAGGCCGGTGCGCTTGATCGTCTTCAGGAACTGCTTGGGGATGATCATGTCGGTGTCGACATTGATCAGCGGCAGCGGGGCCGCGATCCCGGTCAGGGTCGTGAAGGGATCCATTCGCATCCTCTCCTAGTGCGCTCTCTCTCACGGACGTCTGCCACGGACGTGAAGGGCCGGCAAGTCGGCGTGGGGTGCGGCGGCCCGAGTCGATGCCCAGGTCGGCGGCAGCAGAGATCCCGTATCCGGTAGGAGAGAGGCCATGAACCGCACGATCCCGCTGATCCTCGCCATTGCCGTGGCTGGCGCCCTGGGAGCAGCCAACCCCGCCACCGCGGCCGAGCGTTCCCTGGGCGAGGGCGCTGTCGTCGTCCATGCGGCGGCCGTCGGCCCTGCCGCGACCGCCACCTCCACCACCGCGCTGCCGATCGTCGAGGCCGGTTTCCGCGGCAGGGGGTTCCGGGGCCGGGGCTTCCGCGGTCGGGGTTTCCGGGGGCGGGGTTTCCGGGGGCGTGGCTTCGGCCATCGCAGGTTCGGCCGTGGCTTTCGCGGGCGCGGGTTCTTCCGCGGCGGGTTCGGGAAGCGGCGCGGCTTCGGCAGCCGGGTGATCGTAACCAAACCCTTCTTCGGCAAGAAGGTCGTCTTCCACTGAGCCTTCGCCCTGCGACGGAGGAGGTCGCTGACTGAGTGGTATTGGTTGCGGCAATCCGTCCCGCACTCGCAACGGTTGTGCCTCTGGCGACGGAAGGACGGCATGGCAACGTGGTAACCACGTTGATTTCATGACGAGGAGAGGCCCGATGCGACGCGTGTTCCTGCCCCTTGCCGCTGCCGTCCTGTTGCTTGGCGCAGGTCCCGCCGCCGCCATGCCGGCCTCCTCCCCGACGCCGGCGACTGGTCAGCAGTCGCCAAGCGTCCCCACGGCCAGCGCCGCGACGGCCGAGAATGCCCTGCCGGTCGTGGACGTGCGCTATTTCCGCAGGGGCTTTCGCCATCGCGGCTTTCGGCGCGGGTTCCATCCGCGGTTCAGGCGTGGTTTTCGCCATCGCGGTTTCCGGCGCGGGTTCGTGCGAGGCTACGGTCCGAGGTTCCGCCGCGGCTTTTTCGTGCCCCGCCGCAAGTTCTTCCGCCCACGCGCCTTCCTGCGGCCGCGCCCGTTCTTTTTCGACCGTGGTTTCACCGGCGCGGTGACCATCGGCGGGCCCTTCGTCTCGGGTACCTTCGTGTTCGACTGACCGGCGATGCGGCGCTGGCTTTCCCGCCGGCGCCTTGCCTGCTAGCCAGCGGGCATGCAGTGGCAGTTCTACCGCGATAACGCGCCGTGGCTTGCCGCAGCGACCCTGATGACCTTTGGGTCATCCTTCGGACAGACGTTCTTCATCGCGCTGTCGGCCGGCGGCATTCGGGCCGATTATGGGCTGAGCGATGGTGGCTGGGGCCTGATCTACACCGCCGCGACCCTCGCCTCGGCCAGCGTGCTGGTCTTCGCCGGACGGCTGGCCGACCGGGTTGCGCCGACACGTCTGCTGATTTGCATCGTTGCGGTGTATCTGGCGGCCTGCGCGGCGGTGGGCCTCGGCCAGTCGGTGTGGGTCCTTGGGCTCGGCCTGTTCGGGCTGCGCCTCGCCGGTCAGGGATTGATGCCGCATCTCGGGCAGACGCTGACGGCGCGGTGGTTTGTACAGCGGCGCGGTCAGGCGGTGGCCACCGTGGTGCTCGGCTATCCGCTGGGCGAGGCGATCTTGCCGCCCATCGCCGTCGCCATCATCGCGATCACCGGTTGGCGGGGCCTTTGGGGCGTTGTCGCAGCCGTTCTGGCGCTCCTGTTGCTGCCGGCCATTCTGGCACTGTTGCGCCAGGGCGACCGGCAACCGCGCGGCGCGACTGCCGGGGCCCATGAGGGATCGCCCGGCCTGAACGCTCGCCATTGGCAGCCCGGCGAGGTGCTCCGCCATTGGTCGTTCTGGGCGCTGATGCCCGCGATCCTGGCGCCGCCCTTCATCGGCACGGTGCTGTTCTTCCACCAGGTCCATCTGGCCGAGACGCGTGGCTGGTCGCTCGGCCTGATGGCCACCGGCTATCCGCTCTACGCGACGCTGTCGGTCATGACCTCGCTGCTGACGGGCCGGGTGATCGACCGGATCGGCCCGCTTCGCCTGCTGCCGGTCTTCCTGCTGCCGATGGCGATCGCCAGCGCCGGGCTGATGCTACCGGGTGATGAGCGCGTCTGGCTGGTCGTGCTAATCGGCATCGGGATGAGCCAGGGCGTCGTGGTCACGCTTCTCGGCACGCTCTGGCCGACGCTCTACGGCACGGGGAACATCGGCGCGATCAAGGCGCTGTCGGTGTCGGCCATGGTGGTGGCGACGGCGCTGGGGCCGGGTATCACCGGGCTGGTGATCGATGCCGGCGCGACGCTGTCCGAGCAGGCGCCGCTCTTCACGCTGTGGTGCCTGCTGGCCTCGGCGGTGATGGCGGTGGTGACGAGGCGGCTCGCGGCCTCGCAGCGCGAGCATGCCGTGGCCGTTCGCCGCTAGCACCGGTGGCGCGCCTAGAGGGCTTCAGGCGCCCCGACCCTCGGCATCCAGCGTGTCGCCATAGGTGTCGAACAGCCAGGCCACGAAACTGCCGGGCGCCGCGTTCCGCGGCGGCATCCGCTTGCGAAAGATATGCAGGCCCGAAACGGCCGGGTCGTTCACGATATGGTCGAAGGCGTTCGGCTCGTACAACCAGTTGTCGTAGATGACGGGATAGTAGAAAGCCTTCCAGTCCTTGACCTGATCGGCCAGTCCCTCGCGCGCGACGAAGTACTCGAGCGGATGCCGGCCCCATTGATGCTTGGGATAATCGTCGAGATTGGCGCCCTTGCCGGTCAGCCGGCTGATCAGCCGGCGCCATCGCGGCTTCGCATAGCTCCAGGGCGGCATCGAGCGGGCGAGGAAGGCGTCGATCACCGTCGGCATCAGCGGGTGGTCGGGCCGGAACCACAGGATCGCGTTGCAGAGCTTGCCGTTCTTCTCGCGCCCCAGCAGCAGGTCCCTGAACGGGGGCAGCGGGCGGAGCAGGGCGAGATCGCCGTCACACCACACCGCCTCGCCCTTCATCAGCATGGCGAGGCGGAACAGGTTCGCCTGCGTGAAGGGCTTCTTGGCAAGCTCCGGCGCGCGTTCGCGGATCGTCGCCGGGTCCATGACGTCGCGCGCATCGCAGAGTTCTACGCCTGGCGGCACGTTCGCGACGGCCTCGTAGCTGTAGAACTTCACCGAGTGGCCCTGCGCCAACCAGCTTCGAATGCAAAGATGGTCCAGATCGCGCAGCCGCGGCCCAGTCCAGAACGTCCCGATGGTGGGCGGCACCTCGGAGGTGGGTGGCGCCTCACGCGCAGTGCCCGGCGCCGCTGCATCGTCCATCGGCAGGGCGCCGCTCAGCCGAGGTTGCGCACGTCGGTCAGTCGGCCGGTGACGGCGGCTGCGGCAGCCATGGCGGGGCTCATCAGGTGGGTGCGTCCGCCGCGGCCCTGGCGCCCCTCGAAATTTCGGTTCGAGGTCGAGGCGCAGCGCTCGCCCGGCGCGAGCTGATCCGGGTTCATGCCGAGGCACATGGAGCAGCCGGCCATGCGCCACTCGAAGCCTGCCTCGATCAGCTTCTGGGCAATGCCCTCCTCCTCGGCCTGGGCCCGCACCAGGCCCGAGCCCGGCACGATCATCGCGCGCAGACCGTCCTTGACGCGCCGGCCCTCCATGATGCGGGCGACCTCGCGCAGATCCTCGATCCGCCCGTTGGTGCAGGAGCCGATGAAGACCGTGTCGATCTCGATCTCGTCCAGCTTGGTGCCGGGGGTCAGGCCCATATCCTCCAGCGCGCGCGTGGCGGCGGCCGCCTTGGCGCCCTCGAAATCCTCGGGATGGGGTACTGCGCCCGTGATCGGCAGCACGTCCTCGGGGCTTGTACCCCAGGTGACGACCGGCTG
>JBCCSW010000241.1:0-6512 GCA_039199465.1 Pseudomonadota bacterium | reverse complement strand
GTCATCGGGATCGAGCTGCCGAACGAGAGCCGCAGCACCGTCTATCTGCGCGAGGTTCTGGAGGGGCCGGCCTATGGCGACGCGCGCTTCCCCCTGGCGCTGGCGCTCGGCAAGGACATCGGCGGCGAGCCTGTCGTGCAGAACCTCGCGAAGATGCCCCACCTGCTCGTCGCCGGTACCACCGGGTCGGGCAAGTCGGTGGCGATCAACACGATGATCCTGTCGCTGCTCTACCGTCTCAGCCCGCAGCAGTGCCGGTTGATCATGGTCGACCCGAAGATGCTGGAGCTCAGCGTCTATGACGGCATCCCGCACCTGCTGGCGCCCGTCGTGACCGACCCGAAGAAGGCCGTCGTCGCGCTCAAATGGGTCGTGGCCGAAATGGAGGAGCGCTATCGCCGGATGTCGAAGCTCGGCGTGCGCAACATCGACGGCTACAACGCGCGCTGCCGCGATGCGATCGCCAAGGGCGAGAACTTCACCCGCGTGATCCAGACCGGCTTCGACGAGGACACGGGCGAACCGGTCTACGAGCATCAGGAGTTCGAACCCGAGGAGATGCCGCTGATCGTCGTCATCGTCGACGAGATGGCGGACCTCATGATGGTCGCGGGCAAGGAGATCGAGGCCTGCATCCAGCGCCTGGCGCAGATGGCCCGCGCGTCCGGCATCCACCTGATCATGGCCACGCAGCGCCCCTCGGTCGACGTGATCACCGGCACGATCAAGGCGAACTTCCCGACCCGGATCTCGTTCCAGGTGACCTCGAAGATCGACAGCCGCACGATCCTGGGCGAGCAGGGTGCCGAACAGCTGCTCGGCCAGGGCGACATGCTGTTCATGGGCGGCGGCGGGCGCATCCGCCGCGTGCACGGGCCGTTCGTCTCCGACGAGGAGGTCGAGGAGGTCGTCCGTCACCTGAAGGCGCTGGGTACGCCCGACTATGTCGACGCTGTCACCGAGGGCGGCGACGAGGAGACCCAGAGCCTGGTCGACGAAAAGCTCGGCTTGGCAGGGGCCGGCGACGGCGACGACGTGCTCTATGACAAGGCGGTGGCGATCGTGGCGCGCGACCGCAAGTGCTCGACCAGCTATATCCAGCGCAAGCTTGCCATCGGCTACAACAAGGCCGCGCGCCTGGTCGAGCAGATGGAGGCCCAGGTCGTCGTCAGCCCCGCCAACGCCGTCGGCAAACGCGAGATCATGGTGAGCGAGCGGTGAAGCTGAGCGACCATCCCTTGTCGCTCGTCCAGGCAGTGGCCGATCTGCGCGCCGTGGCGTCCGAGCCGGCGCTCGGGACTCCCGAGGCGATCCGGGCCCTCGGCGCAAACGCCGTCGAGGAGTGGCATCGGGTCCGGGCAGCAAATGCGCTGGCCCCGGTCGCCGACGGCGGCCCGATGCGGGACGCTGTCATGCTTGCGGCCGTGTCCACGGAAGAGGACCCCGTCGGCGCCATGGTGGCCACGGCCATGCTGCTGGCGCAGACCATCGAAACCCGCGACCACAGTGACGACTGGCTCTGGGCATGGGAGGCGCTGTCGCCCTATCTGCGATCTGCGCCTGCCCGGGTTCGAGCCGCCTTGATGAACGGCTTCAAACGCGCGCGAGAGATCGGAATCGCAGCTGATGAGGTCAGACCGTCAGACCAAGACTGCCTGACGCGCGACAGCAACGAGGTACTGAAACGCCTGTTTGCAATCGCCCGATCAATGACAGATGAGCAACGCGCCACTGTCGCGACATACGACTATGGGCAAGACGTTGAGCGCCAATTGGATGCTCTGAACACTGTATTGGCTCATCCGTCATGTGCCATAGGCGCAGCGGTTTCCGAGACGTGGTTCCCCTCCGAAGTTGTCGAACTCGCTGCCTATGATCATGAGGCAGTCGGGTTCGTGCCTTGCTTCGCGCTGGTTATGATCTGGACGGTCCAAGACCGAAGCTATGCACACAGCAACGTCGGTAGCCGATGGAGCGGAGCGCGCCGGATCTGCCTTTCCTTACCGATGCCGATCAGAAAGCCGATCCTTGATGGTGTCCGCCACTGCTATGAAGGCTTTGACAGCTTCGACGACGTGGGCGGGGACGGGCACGCCCATCTCGACAAGACGCTACCCTGGTTCCTCGACTAGGCGTAGGCAGCAACTGACGCGGTCGGCGGATGCTCGGAAACGTCAGCAATTGATGCCAGCTCTGAAGTGGGCTGGGCAGACGCAACCCTCTCAATCGTCATCATCGTCGTCATCGTCATCGTCGTCGCGCCGGTAGCGGCGGACGTCTCGGCGGCCGTCGCGCAGGCCCTCCTTATAGGCGCGGCGAATGGCACGGCGGAATTCGCGGCGCTCGGCGCGAGACAGGTCGCGCTCGCGCACGTCGTCGAACTCGCTGAAGCCCTCGTCGAAGAACACGTCTTCGCGATAGATAAGGCGGAGGCCGCGGCCTTGCGGCACCGCGATCACCTCGCCCGGAAAGATCACGCGCGGGTCGCGGATCTGCGGATTGATGTCCAAAAGCGCACCGATACCGACCCCGCATTCCGCGGCGATCCGGGCCAGCGTGTCGCCGGGCAGCACCTCGATCTGGACCCCACAGCCCTGCGCCTGGGCACGCTCGACAGGCACCATGGCGGCCAGGAGGGCGAAAGCGCCCATGAGCGCACTCCAGGCAGCGTGACGACGATAAGGGGGTGTCATGGCGGTCTTCCCAATCATGGCGCCGGGCTGAGCCGTCTGCGATACGCGCCAACGCAGCGGCGGGCCTGCGACCGGCAGAGGTGTCATCCTAGGAACGACGCAGCGTCGACGATCCGGCGGTCTCGCCCTTGCGCGCATCCCGACAGCATGCCAGCGATGCCGAGGGACGCGGCGCCGGAATGACGGGCGGCCGGCGTATCGATGGGCCCAACCGAGCCGACGGAGTATCGCATGCAAAGACGCAGCCTCCTCGCCGGGCTTGCCGGCACCTTGATCGCCGGGCCGGTGACCGCGCAGTCCTTCACGGGCGACCAGGCGCGGGATCTGGCGCGGGTGACCAACTACCTGAACGGCACCACGACGCTTGAGGGCGAGTTTGTGCAGGTCGCGCCATCGGGCGATGTCTCGACCGGGGACTTCTTCCTGCGTCGGCCTGGTCGGATACGCTTCGAATACGACATCCCGAACCCCGGCCTGGTCGTCGCCGACGGCACCTGGGTCGCCGTGATCGACCGTCGGGCCGAGACGCTGGACCGCTATCCGCTCTCCGAAACACCGCTCGACCTGCTGCTGCGCGACCGCGTCGACCTGCGCCGCGAGGGCGCCGTGACGAAGGTCGAGCGCAACGAGGAGCGGATCCGCGTGACCGCCATCGACCCGGATGCGCCCGACCAGGGCTCGATCACCATGGTGTTCACCGACAGCCCGCTTGAGCTCCGCCAATGGGTGGTGGTCGACGCCCAGGGGCTGACGACGACGGTGGCGCTGTCGGACATGCGCTCGAACGTCCGCATCGACCCGCGCAAATTCGTCATCGAAGACCCCCGTTGAACGCGGGTCAGGGCGGCGGCGGGTCAGTCCAGAGGGGCTCAGCCCAGCGCGAAGTCCACGATCACGGGCACATGGTCCGAGGGCTTCTCTTTCCCCCGCCACGCGCGCAGCAAGCGCGCCGAGCCCGCTACCGCCTCGACCCCGCGCGCCCAGACATGGTCGAGCCGGCGGCCGCGGTCGCTCTCGTCCCAGTCGCGGGCGCGGTATGACCACCAGGAATAGAGCTTCTCGGGCTCGGGCCGCTGGGCACGCACCACGTCGGTCCAGGCGCCGGCAGACTGCGCCGCCAGCAGGCCGTCGCACTCGACCGGCGTATGGCTGACCACCTTCAGCATCTGCTTGTGCGACCAGACATCATGCTCCAGCGGCGCGATGTTCAGATCGCCGACCAGGATCGCCCTTGACCCCGCCTCGCCGGCCCAGCCGGCCATCTCGGCCACGAAATCCAGCTTATGGGCGAACTTCGCATTGCGCTCGCGGTTCGGTTCGTCGCCACCCGCCGGCACATAGAAATTGTGCACCAACGTGCCGTCTTCGAGCCTCGCCGTCACATGCCGTGCATCGCCCTTGCCGCAGAAATCGACCTGGCCGGCATCCTCCAGCGGCACGCGCGCTAGGATCGCGACGCCGTTATAGCACTTCTCGCCCCGTGCAACGCGGTGGCGATAGCCGAGCGCCGCGAACCGCTCCTCGGGGAACCTGTCGACCGGGCATTTGGTCTCCTGCAGGCACAAGACATCCGGGCTCTCGGCCTCCAGGAAATCGGCCACCAAGCCTTCGCGCAGACGCACCGAGTTGATGTTCCATGTCGCCACCATGACCATGCCGACCCCCCTCTTACCGTCGCTGCCGCGTGCCCCCTAACCGCGACGCGGCAGCGGAACAAGCCGCTCGCCCCGCGGCGCAACTGGACCCCACAAACTTAAAGCCCCCGACGATTTGGGGGGAGCGTCGGGCGCCGGCCATCGGGCCTGGGACGAGAAGAGGGGGATCTCGTCCGATGGCAGCCGGGATGAGGGGGGATCCGCTGCCTGACGGTATAGTAAGTCGGTTAGGTAAGAGTCTTCAAGGACAACTACACCCCGAGACGATATCCACCGGTTTCCGTGAGCAGCAGTTGCGCCTGCCCGGGCGATGGTTCGATCTTCTGACGAAGTCGATAGACATGGGTTTCCAGGGTGTGCGTCGTAACCCCGGCATTGTAGCCCCATACTTCACGCAACAACGTCTCGCGATCGATTGTGCGCCCACCGGCCCGATAAAGGAATTTAAGAATGTTTGTCTCTTTTTCCGTCAGTCGGATGCGGCGATCATTTTCATCCGTGAGCAGCTTGGCCGCCGGCTTGAAGCTGTACGGGCCGATTACGAAAACCGCGTCTTCCGACTGCTCGTGTTGCCTCAGTTGCGCCCGAAGACGAGCGAGAAGCACGGGGAACTTAAACGGTTTCGTTACGTAGTCGTTGGCACCCGAATCAAGGCCGAGGATCTGATCGGCGTCCGATGTCTGGCCAGTCAGCATCACGATGGGACACTTCACGCCCTGGCGACGCATCAGCCGACACACCTCGCGGCCGTCCATATCCTCAAGTCCGACATCCAAGATCACAAGATCGTGCATCTCGGTCTTGGCACGATCGATGCCCTGCGCACCGGTGGACGCCTCGTACACGTCGAACTCGTCGACCATCATCAACTGCTCTGCCAGAGCCTCACGCAAGTCGTCGTCATCATCGACGATCAGGATCTTCCGCTGTACGGCCATGGTCTCCTCCTTGTCGTTCAGCCCCGAGGGACAGCCCGGGGGCGGCACTCGCGGCGGTACTCAGGGCAGCACGCGGGGCGCAGCTTGTCGGGCAGCCTATGCCTGCCCTTCACCGCGCTTTGTGTCTCGGCCCTTCCTGCCGCCGGACCCGGTCCCGATCTTCGTTACCCGTTCACGCAGGGACAAATGGGACAACGCGTTATCGGGCGCGACGTTTGCGTCAACGCCTCACCGTCTTGTGTGTTGCATGTCAGCCTGACACATCGAGCAGGTCGAGCCCTATCTTAGGCGCGCATGGGCGAGGCGCGACGAAGGGACGACAGCGCCGCCGGCAGCGATCCAAGGCGCGTGGCGTGCCATGAAGCGCGCGACGGGGCTCGCGACGGGGCTCGCGACGGGGCTCGCGACGGGGCTCGCAACGGGGCTCGCGACATCGCTCGAAACGGGGTCGGGATGCCGGCCGAGGACGCCGAGGACAATGGGCGAAAGAGGCCGCTGATGACCGCAGATGCCATGCACCTCACCGCGGAGGAACGCGTCGCGCGCGCCCGCGCGGATCTTCGGATCGGCGCGCCGGTCGTCCTGACCGCGCCGGCAGGGGTCGGTTCGGAGAACCTCGGTCCAGCTGCCGCGGTGATCCTGGCTGCCGAGACGCTCTCGGCCGAGCGTGTCGCGGCGCTCGCCGACCTCGCGCCCAGCGCGGTCGATCTCGTCATCACCGGCCGGCGCGCCGAGACCTTGCGCGCCCGCGCCTATGACGGCGATGTCGCCCGCATCGTGCTGGACGGCGCGGCGCTCCGCGGTATCGACTGGATCAGAGCGACGGCCGACCCCAGCGTGGACATGGCGACACCGCTCAAGGGCCCCTACCTGACCCGCCGAGGCGGCGGCGCCGATCTGCACCGGCTGGCGATCGTGCTGGCCAAGCAGGCCCGGCTGCTCCCCGCGGTCGTCGTCGCCAGCTTCGTCGATCCGGCGCGCGCGACCACGCTGGCTGCCGAGGCCGGGCTCTGCATCCTGGATGCCGCAACCGTCCAGGGTGCCGCCGGCGCCGCGATCAGGATGCGCCGCGTCGCGGGCGCGCGCGTACCCCTGGCGCTGGCCCGACACGGCCGCGTCCATGTCTTCAGACCCGATGACGGGGGCGAGGAACACTATGCAGTCGAGGTCGGGCAGCCCGATCGCGCCCTGCCGGTGCTGGCCCGGCTGCACTCGGCCTGCTTTAC
>JBCCSW010000240.1:0-6535 GCA_039199465.1 Pseudomonadota bacterium | reverse complement strand
GGTCGGGCCCCGCCCCGCGGTCCGGCCCCCGCTTGTTGGGGGGGGATGCGCCCCCCGGCCCCCCGCCCGGGTGGGGGGGGGGGGGCGCCCCCCCCCGCGGCTCGGGCTCTCCGGCGTGGTCGTTCACGCCCCGCCGCCGTCCACGTCGCGCGCCCGCTGGCGGGCCCGTTTGACCAGCGCGAAGTAGCCGGCGACGACGGCGACCAGCGCCGCGGCGCCAATGCCGCGCGTCAGCATCGTCTGCCAGTCGGTGATCAGGTTGCTGTCGCCGCCGAAGGCCGCGAAGAACAGCATCGCCGAGACGGTGAGATACAGCAGGACAGGCAGGATCATCTCGCGCCGCGCCTTCGCGGCATATCTGACCGCGCGCGACAGGGTGAAAATCATCAGCGCCAGCGCCAGAACCTCGAGCACCACCATCAGCGCCTCCTTCGGTTGCCTGACCCCGATCTGAGCGCTGTGGGTGCTGCTGGCAAGGCCGATGCGGCACCGGATGGGCCCGATTGGCGCCACCGCCGCCCCTAACCCCGAGCCCGGGACGACAGGCAGCACGACCACGTCGCGCCGTCAGAGCCCGTCGAACAGCGGCGTCGACAGATAGCGCTCGGCAAAGCTCGGCAGCACCGCCAGGATGCGCTTGTCGGCCATCGCCGGGCGCTCCCCGATCTCGATGGCAGCGGCGATCGCCGCGCCCGAGGAGATGCCGCCCGCGATCCCCTCGGCCCGCGCCAGCGCCCGCGCGGTGTCGAAAGCGGTCGCATTGGCCACGGTCAGCACCTCGTCGATAAGGGCAGTGTCCAGGTTGCCCGGCACGAAACCGGCGCCGATGCCCTGGATCTTATGCGCGCCCGGCGGGCCGCCCGAGAGCACGGCGCTGTCCTCGGGCTCGACTGCGACGATCCGCAGATCGGGCAGACGCGCCTTCAGCACGCGGCCGACACCCGTCGCCGTGCCGCCCGTGCCGATGCCGCAGACCAACACGTCGAGCCTGCCGGCGGTGTCGGTCCAGATCTCCTCGGCCGTCGTCTCGGCGTGAATGTCGGGATTGGCGGGGTTGTCGAATTGACGGGCGATGACAGCCCCCTCGATCTCACCGGCCAACGCCTCGGCCCGGGCAAGCGCCGCGCCCATGCCCGCCGAGGCCGGAACGAGCTCCAGTTCAGCACCGAGGAAGGCGAGCATCTTGCGCCGCTCGACCGACATCGTCTCGGGCATACAGAGGATCAGGCGATAGCCCTTGGCGGCGGCGGCGAAGGCGAGCCCGATGCCGGTGTTGCCCGACGTCGCCTCGATGATGACCGAGCCGGGCTTGAGCAGGCCATCGGCCTCCATCGCCTCGATCATCGCGACGCCGATCCGGTCCTTGACGCTGGCGAGCGGGTTGAAGAACTCCAGCTTGGCCAGCACCTCGGCCCGGCATCGGGTGTCCTGCAGCATCCGGCCGAGGCGGACGATGGGTGTCGCGCCGATGGTCTGGGTGATGCTGTCATAGATCCGGGCATGGGCGCGGACCGGCGCGTGGCGCGGCTGGTCATCCATGGTCGGGGCTCTCGCTCATCGCCGCCTTTATGGCCCGTAAGAGGGCGGCAGGGCCAGTGTCGCCGGCAAAACGCGGTGGGAGCGCTGTGGGACCGTTACTGCTGCAACCGGCAGCAATGCAACGGGCCCCGACCGGCTGGCCGGGGCCGCGATGCGCGTCGGCATCCTCAGAACAGGAAGTCGCTCTCGTAAAGCTCGCTCACGCCCAGGATGACGATCCGGCCATGCTCCGCCTCGAAGATCAGGCCATTGCTGCCGAAGCTGTTCCAATCGTCGTCATGCTTCGTGACCTTGTTGTCGTTGCGGTCGGTATCGAGGTCGTCGAAGTCCAGGATCCGCGAGCCCGGGCGCGCCCAGTTGCCGTCGGTATAGACCGAGGTCAGCTTGATCTTGTCGCCCTCGGCGCGGTTGAAGTCCTTGATGACGGTGTAGTGCTCGCTCTCGCCGCTGCCGGGGCGGGTGTGCCAGATCTCGAAGGTGTCGGCGCCGCCCTGGCCCCAGATCTGGTCGATCCCGTCGCCGTCGCGGATGTAGTCGTCGCCCGCGCCGGCCACGATGAAATCGGCACCGTTGCCGCCAAAGATGAAGTCGTCGCCGCTGCCGGTGCGCACCTCGTCATGACCGTTGCCGGCATTGACGTAGTTGTCACCGTAGAAGTCGAAGATGTCGTCATCGCCATCCTCGCCATAGAGGTAGTCGCGGTCGAGCCCGCCATCGATCCGGTCGTTGCCGCGACCGCCATAGACCCAGTCGCTGCCGCTGTCGCCGTACAGGCTGTCGTTGCCGTCGACGCCGTAGATGCGGTCATTGCCCGTTCCGCCATAGGCACGGTCGTTGCCGGCGCCGCCGTGGACATAGTCGTTGCCGCTGCCGCCGTTCAGATAGTCGTTGCCGTCTTCGCCGTAGATACTGTCCTGATCATTGCCTCCGAAGACATAGTCGTTGCCGGTGCCGCCAAAGACCAGGTCATTGCCGTGGTCGCCATAGACCCAGTCGTTGCCGGAGTCGCCATAGACCCGGTCATTGCCCGTCCCGCCATAGGCGCGGTCGTTGCCGGACCCGCCCGAGACGTAGTCGTCGCCGGCATCGCCGCGGACATAGTCGTCGCCAGCATCGCCATAGGCCGTGTCGTTGCCATTGCCGCCATAGACATAGTCGTTGCCGTTCTCGCCCCGCAGGAAGTCGTTGCCGTCTTCACCATAGATGAAGTCGCGATCGTTGCCGCCGAATACCCGGTCGTTTCCGGTTCCGGCGCGGATCGTATCCATGCCCGAATAACCGTAGATCGTGTTGTTCAGATGATTTCCGTTCAGCGTATCGTTTCCACTAGCGCCGTAGATGGTCAATGGAAACAGAGTGTATAGGTAGAAGGGATTGTAGAAGCTGTTATATCCATAGTTCAGCGCGGTCGTGCTGGTCGAATGATACATTGTGGTGCCGGTTGCGATGGTGGGGTACATCGTATGAGCTCCTCGCAGCGTCGCCCAAAAGGGCCTGTTTCACTGTATTGGGACGATGTGTCCCGCGATGAGCTTAGAATTACTGCGATCTCGCTGAGTACATGTGCCATGCAGCACAGAAGATCCCTGTTTCAGGGCGAAACAGCTTTGAGGTTTTTCTGAGAAATGACGAGACGAGTGACCTAGGTCACTGCGACCCGGTCAAATGCTGAAGTCGGTCGTCGGCTTCGCGCCGTGGGGGATGTCGAGACCGCGGGCCCGGCGGCAGAGATCCTCGATCGTGATCGCGTCGAGTCGTTCCAGCACCGCGTCGCGCGTCTCGGTCCACAGCGGATGGATCACCTGCTCGCCCAGCGCCGAGGCCGACAGCGGTTCGGCATCCGCCTCGGCATCCAGCTGCTCGACCACGCGGACGATGTCGCCCACCGTTATGCGCCGCCGCTCGCGGGCCAGCGTGTAGCCGCCCTTCGGCCCGCGCACGCCCTTCAGGATGCCGTGATGGACGAAGGACTGCATCACATGCTCCAGGTATCGGTTGGGGATGCCTTGGCGGCGCGTGATGTCCTTGGACTGCACCGGGTCGGGACGGGCGTTGTAGGCGACATCCAGCACCGCTTCGAGCGCCAGCATGGTCTTGCGCGAGAGCCTCAGCATCGCTGCCCCTCAGCGCCCTGTCGACCCAAAGCCGCCGGCGCCGCGTGCCGTGTCGGGCAGGGCGTCGACCTCGAAGAGCGTGACGGCGGTGATCGGTGCGATGACGAGCTGCGCGATACGCTCGCCATGGCCGACGCGATAGGTCTCGGCCCCAAGATTGACCAGCAGCACGCGCAACTCCCCCCTGTAGTCGGCATCGATCGTGCCGGGCGCGTTCAGCACGGTGACACCGTGGCGCGCCGCGAGGCCCGAGCGGGGCCTCACCTGCCCCTCGAACCCCGCGGGGATCGCCATGGCGAGGCCCGTCGGCACCGTGACGCGGCCGAGCGAGGGCAGGCTGAGGCCCTCCGCGCGATCCTGTTCCAGCAGGCAGGCGACGAGGTCGAGCCCCGCAGCCCCCGCTGTCGCCAGGGCCGGCAGCGGCAGCGCCCCATCATGCTCGGCCAGACGCCGAACGGGCACGTTGAGCGGCGTCGACGTCATGTCTGCGCCGCCCGCGGCACCCGGTGGCCCAGATGGTCGGCGATGCGCACGGCCAGACGTTGCGCGACCTCGGTCTTCGGCGCCCGCGGCCAGGCCTCGGCGCCCGCTTCCGTGATCAGTGTCACCGCGTTCTCGCTGCCACCCATGATCCCGGTGCCGGCCGAGACGTCGTTGGCGACGATCCAGTCGCAGCCCTTGCGCTTCAGCTTGGCGGCGGCATTCACCTCGACATCATCGGTCTCGGCAGCGAAGCCGACCACCAGCCGCGGCCGCCGGCCGTTCGGCAGGCTCGAGAGGGTGCGCAGGATGTCCGGGTTCTCGGTCAGCGTCAGGCTTGCTGGACCGCGGCCGCGCGCATCCTTCTTCATTTTCGCCCGTGCCTCACTCTCGACCCGCCAGTCCGCCACGGCGGCCGCGCAGACGGCGACCTCGGCGGGCAGGCTGGCCTCGACGGCGGCCAGCATCTCGCGCGCCGTCTCGACGCGGTGCACCTCGACGCCCCACGGGTCGGGCGCCGTCGCGGGGCCGGTGATGAAGACGACCTCGGCCCCCAGCGCGGTCAACGCCTCGGCAATCGCCGCGCCCTGCGCGCCCGAGGAGCGGTTGGCGATGTAGCGCACGGGGTCGATCGGCTCATGCGTCGGGCCCGAGGTCACGATGATGCGGTGATCCTTGAGGGGGCCGCGCCCGCGCAGTTCGGCCCGGATCGCGGCCAGGATCTCGTCCGGCTCTGCCATCCGACCGGGACCGAATTCGCCGCAGGCCATGTCGCCGTCATTGGGGCCGACGACGGCGATCTTGTCCTTCTTCAGCTGCGCCAGGTTCCGCTGTGTCGCCGCATGCTGCCACATGCGCACATTCATCGCCGGCGCGATCAGCACGGGCGTGTCGGTCGCCAGCAGCAGCGTCGAGGCGAGATCGTCGGCGAGGCCCTGCGCCATCTTCGCCATCAGATCGGCGGTGGCAGGGGACACCACGATCAGGTCGGCGACGCGCGAGAGCTGGATATGGCCCATCTCCGCCTCGTCGGTCAGGTCCCAAAGGTCAGTATAGACCTTGTGACCGGCCAGCGAGGACACCGTGAGAGGCGTCACGAACTGATGCGCCGCCCCCGTCATCACCGCGGTAACCGCACCGCCGGCCTTGGTGATCAGACGGATCAACTCCAACGACTTGTAGGCGGCGATCCCCCCGCCGATGACGAGGAGGATCCGGCGGCCGTCCAGCGATCCGGTCATCAAACACCCCCACGATGCCGGCTGACCGGCAGTTTTGCACTGATCGCGTGTGGAATGGCGATTTACAAGGGCCGGGTGCATGCTTGCCCTGCGGCGTAGGGGAGCACGCAACGAAACGTCACCACCACGGATGGGGCGAGCGACGGCCGATCGTCGGCCGACGGGCAAACCGCTCGGGCACTACGGCAGGTTTCACGGTGCTGTGGATGCGCATGCCACCCGCTCTCGGCTAGACTGATGTCAGACGAGACTCACAGCGCGATAATCACTCAGGCGTGACGGGAGGAGACACCGATGCTCGACCAAGCCCAAGCCACGGCCCTGCATGATCCAGGCCTCACCGAGCTGTTTCGGCGGTGGGACGAAGCGCTAGCCGCCCGTGACCGCGATATGCTCGCCGCCTGCTACCTGCCCGACGCCGTCGTCTATGATGTCGGCGGAACGTTGCGCGGCTTCGAGGCGCTCTGGGCGCAGTGGACCGCGTGCTTTCCCTATTTCACCAAGACGATCCGCTGCGCGCGTAGCGGTATCACGGTCATGCACGGCGACGTCACGGCCGTGGTGATCTTCCGCTCCCGCCTCACGGGCATGGACACCGAACATCCGGCCGCGACGTCCTGGTACCGCACCACCGTGGTGCTGATGCGCCAGGGCGATCATGAAGGCGACTGGAAGATCGCGCACGAGCATGTCTCGCTCGGCATGGACTGCATGAACGAGCGCCCGGTCTACGACCACGACGGCGCCTGATCGGGTTGGGTAAGGCGGGCGGGCCCACCGGGCGCTCAGTCGAGCAGTCGGAGCGCCAGGGCCGCGGCCGCCGCGCCCACCAAGAACGCCAGCAGCGTTGGCCGGGCGAGGGCCGGCGCAGGCAGTTCGCGGATGCGCACATTGATCGGCCCGCGTAGGCGCTTCAGCCGGGCCTCCTCGGCCAGCATCACCAATTCCTCGGTAACGCCGGGCAGGCGCGGGCCGAGGCGGGACAGGATCTTCAGCCCCTCGCGCGCATCGGCCAGCGCCTGGCGCGGACCCAGCCGCTCGCGGATCCAGGCGCCGACGATCGGCTCGGCCGCCTTCCAGATGTTGCAGCGCGGGTCGAGCGAGCGCGACACGCCCTCGACCACCAGCATGGTCCGCTGCAGCAGCAGCAATTCGGGTCGC
>JBCCSW010000239.1:0-6603 GCA_039199465.1 Pseudomonadota bacterium | reverse complement strand
GGGCAGCGCGATCCCGATCATCGAGCCCAGCGTCGGTATGAAGCTGAGGAAGAAGATGAACACCGCCCAGACCAGCGGGCTATCGACGCCGACCAGCGACAGGATCGCCCAGGTCGGCACCGCCTGCACCACGCCGATCAGGCACTTCATGCCGAGATAGCGCTCGATCAGGCGCGACATCTGCGACAGGACCTCGCCGACGCGGGCGCGCCGCTCGGCATCGCCCATCAGCGCGTCCAGCTTGTCGGGGAAGCGCTTCGCCTCGGCAAACAGGAAGAACACCAGCACGGCGATGACGATCGCCTGGCCCAGCGATCCCGCGACCGAGCCGAGGACGTTCAGGGCCACCGTATTGGCGTCGAAGGCGCCCAGCAGTTCGCCGATCCGCGGGATGCCGACGCCCAGCAGCTCCACCAAGGGCGCCAGCATCACCCGCAGATTCTCGCGATAGACCGGCAGGTTGTCACGGAAACTTGCGGCGCTGTCGGCGAGCAGCAGAGACATCAGCGTGAAGCCTGCCGCGAAGGCGACGCCACTCGCCGCCAGCGCGATGCGCCCGGGTTGCGCCCCCTCGCCATTGGCGAGCCGGGCGATCAGGCGCGCCACTGCGGAGAGGAGGAACCAGATCAGCGCGGACAGCACCAGCGGCTGCAGCACCGGGCGCAGCTCGACGACCAGCCAGAAGCCCGCCGCCAGCGCCAGCGTCGCGCTGGTCAGCCGTGGCACCACATGCATGACCGGCGCCGCCTGAGGCATCGCCCGCGGCTCACCATCCCGTGCCGTGCCGGTGCCGCCGTCCAAGGCTCAGGCCGTGGCGATCTGAGGCGCTGACCGGGGCAGGCGGGCATTGATCACGTAGTCGAGGATCTGCACCACCTGTTCGGGCGTCTCGGCCACGGCATCGGCGGCTGCATCGACCTCTTTCAGCGCATGGGCATGGTCAGGCGGATGCAGGATGATCAGCGATTTCGACAGCGCGGCCGCATAGCCCGCGTCGAAGGCGGCGTTCCACTGCTTGTACTTCTCGCCGAAGCGCACGACGACGAGGTCGGCTTGGCCGATCAGCGTACGCGTGCGCACGGCATTGACGCCGGCGCCTTTGCGGTCGTGCCAGAACTTGTTGGGCTCGGCGCCCAGGATGGCGACGCCGCAGTCGTCCGAGGCCGCGTGATCCGTCACCGGCGCGGTGAAGCGGATCGGCAGGCCCAGGCGCTGGCAGCCGGCGGTGATCCGCTCGCGCCAGTCGGTATGGATCTCGCCGGACAGATAGACGGTCCAGACATGCTCGCTCATCGCGCTCTCCCGATCCTGGTGACCCGGCTGGAGATGGGGCATTGACGGCCTGTCGCCAAGCGGTTCTATGCCGAGACCGCGCGGATGAACGGCGTCGGCCGCCCCCGAGGCGCGATCGTCCGGCGTCTTACTCCGCGGCCTGCCTGCCGGCCTTCTCCGCCCCGTCGTCTTCCTGCTCCAGCCGGTCGAGGCGTGCCTCGATGCTGCGCAAATGGCTCAGCACGGCGTCGCGATACTCGTCGGTGGCGGCATTCGCCTCCTCGGCGTGGGCATCGTGCATCGAGTTGACGATCAGGCCGACCAGCAGGTTCACCACGGCGAAGGTGGTGACCGCGATGAACGGCACGAAGAACGCCCAGGCATAGGGATGGACCTCCATCACGGGGCGCACGATGCCCATCGACCAGCTCTCCAGCGTCATGATCTGGAACAGCGAATAGGCCGAGCGCCCGACGGTGCCGAACCACGCCTCGAAGGTCGCGCCGAACAGATTGGTCGCCATCACCGCCGCGACGTAGAAGATCAGGGACATCAGCAGGAACACCGACCCCATGCCGGGCAGCGCGCCGACGAAGCCCTCGATCACCCGGCGCAGTCGCGGCGCGGCGGTGACGAGGCGGAGCACACGCAAAACCCGGAGCGCCCGGAGCACGCTGACCCCTTGGCCGGCCGGCACCAGCGAAACCGACACGATGACAAAGTCGAACAGGTTCCAGCCCTTGGTGAAGAAGCGCCACCCTTGCGCGATGATCTTGAGGGCAAGCTCGACCACGAAGACCGCGAGGCAAAGCTCGTCGAGCGCCGAGATCAGCCCGCCGGCCGTGGCCATTACGCTGTCGGCGGTCTCCAGTCCCAAGATGATGGCGTTGGCGATGATGATGCCGATAATGGCGTTGCGGAAACGCGCATCCTCGGTGATGCGCTGCGCCCAGCCCCGGATGCCCGAGATCGGTTCGCCATCCACGCCGGTGCTGCCACCGCCATCCGCCATCACATCCCCCGGTCAGTCGTGCCCCTCGGGGATATAGAGCAGGCCGGGCGTGTCGTCGTGTGCCTTTGCGGCCACGTCTCGTGTGGCAGAGGGCGGTGCCGGCCGATCACGGGCCAGACGCGATGCTGGCCCGCACGGTCGCGCTTGCGCTTCGATCGGCTAAGCCGGCGTCAGACCGTCGGCCCTTCCGGAGCGCCGAGATCGGTCAGGCTGCAGCGACCCGCGGCCGGCAGGACCGCACGCCTCGCCCCGCGCGCCGCGCTGCCGGTGAACCAGAAGCGCTGTTGCAGCGCCATGCCCTTGCTGCAATGGCGGCTGTCATGCGGGGTGCTGCCACGCTCGACCAGCAGGCTGAAGCTTGCGAAGACCTGCGACGTCTGCAGCACCGAGCCGAGCCAGCTCGACATCATCCGATGCTGTTCGTGCAGTTCCGGCTGGTCCAGCGGGCCGGTCAGGACGACGCGGAAGGGCATCACACCGGCCTTGCCGCGAAGTGCTTGACGCCCCTGTCCGGGCCTAAGCTTCAGGTGGCGGCGCGCGACATGCTCGGCCCGCCGGTCGATACCGACCGCCAGCAGATCCAGCAGGCGCTCCATCTGCGGCACCATCTCGACCGGACGCAGGACCACGCGGTTCGCCTCGATCGCGCATTCCAGGCGCGGCACGCAGAAGGGTGTGGTGCGCTCGGCGATGCGCATCAGCGTAGACTCGATGCGCCAGCGCGCCTCCATGCTGGCGGCGAGGCGTTCGGACAGCACGGCCGCGATCGCCGGCGGTGCGGCGTGGTCGGTGGCCGAGAAACTCGCCAGCGTGAACGGGCGCGGATCAGGATGGTCATCGATCATGAAGCCATCGCCGAACAGGGCGCTACTGATGGAGGACAAACGGCTGCCTGCTTCCGGCACCCAAGCGACGCGGTATCCTATCGGCTGTGTCATGGCAGCATACCCGCAAACGATAACTCTAGGTTAACGATGCGGCGGTCTTCACTGTGCCAGATGTGACTTTCGTCACAGACATGGCGGGGCGGGCAGAGTCGGTGGCGAAAAACGTGGCTTGTTTGCCAGCCATCCGTCGCAAAAAGGCATCAATCTTCACAGCTGAGCGATTATACCCGCCGCCGACATCGGAAAACACAAGCATCGGCGTATATCGGATCCTAACCCCGACGCCGACGCTCAACAACGACCCCGCCCATGCCCTCGCGCTTCAAAACCGCTATCGTCACGGTCATCGCATGTGCCGCCGGCGCCGCGGCAGGCCAGGGTGCCGTAGGCGCAGCCGCCGATATCGATGGCATCTGGAAGACCGAACCGCGCGATGACGGCTCGTATGTCAGCGTCCGGATCGAGCCCTGCTCGATGGAGGTCGAAGCGCGATGCGGCACGGTGGTCGAGGCGCATGGCGGCGCGAAAACCGAGATCATCGGCGATCCCATCCTCGCGGGGATGGAGTTCGAGGGGGGCAACCAATGGGGCGGCGGCGAGATCATCCGACCCGGTCGCGGCACGCGCTACAGTTCGAAGCTGCGGCTGACCACTGATGGGCTGGAGGTTTCGGGATGCGTCGCAGGCGGGTTGTTCTGCGGCTCCACGCTCTGGAGGCGCTGAGCGCGGCGCGACGCTGAGCGGGCCCTGGGCGCCCGGGGCGCGCTGATGCCGCGTCATGCCGGCCTGCCGGCCCTCACGACCATCCACACGCCCGTGGGCGAGATCGCGATCCGGCTCAGCGGGCCGGCGGACGCACCGCCGCTGATCCTGCTGCATGGCTGGTCGCAATCGTCACTGGCCTTCATGCACCAGCTGACCGGTGAGATGGCGACGGTGCGACGCCTGATCGTGCCGGACCTGCCGGGCCACGGCGCCTCGCCGCCGCCCCAGGATCCCGCCAAGGCCGGGGACGGCACCTTCTGGGCGTCCTTTGCCGCCGAACTCGTGATGGCGCTCGCGCTCGACCGGCCCGCCGTGCTGGGCTGGTCGATGGGCGGATGGATCCTGGGCGACGCCCTTGCGGGCCATGGCGCCGGTCTGTTCGGCGCCATGATGACGGTCGGCACGGTCGCGCGCATGGGCACGGCCGCCGATCCGGCGATGATGGAGAAGCGCAAGGCGGATATTCGTGCCGAGGGGATGTTCGACGATGATCCGGCAGCCCAGATCGCGGCCGCCGTCGCCTTTGCGCGGGCGATGACGGCGAGCCCGCTTTCGAAACACGATCTCGCCTATCTGACCGCGCAGATGCTTCCGCCCTCGCCGGCGCTGCGGCGTGCGGCGCGGCTTCGCAATGCGGATTGGCGCGACGCCTTCGCCCGTCACAGGTCAGCCGGATTGCCCGCGCTGGTCATCCAGGGCGGGGCCGAGCGGGTCTGCTTCGAGCCGCAGGCCCGCGAGACGGCCGAGGCGTTGGGCGCCGAGATCGTGACCATGCCCGGTACCGGCCACATGCCTTTCTGGGAGCAACCCGAGACCTTCGACCATACGGTGCTGACCTTCCTGGGCCGCTCGGGCTGAGCACACGGGCATCGCCAGCAAGGCAACCTCAGGCCCTGTCGATCGCCTCTAGCATCGCCACCTCCTCGGCCAACAGCGTCTCCTCGGCGCCGCCCCCGCGGATCGGCACGCGGCCCATCTCCAGCAGCAGCGGCGTCGCAAGCGGCGTGCAGCGCGTTGCCTGGACAACGTCGATGCGCCCGTCGATCCGGCTCAGCAACTCCTCGATCCGCCCGAAATCGACAAGGCCTCGCATCGCCTCGCGTCGCGTGATCTCCAGCATCAGGTGGTCCGGGTCGTATTTGCGGAGCGTGTCGTACAGGATGTCCGAGGAAAAGGTCGCCTGCCGCCCGGTCTTGCGCCGCCCGGGCGTCGTGCGCTCGATCAGCCCCGCGACCACGCCCACCGTCCGGAAGGTGCGCTTCATGATGTTGTTCTCGGCGAGCCAGGCCTCGGCGCCGGACAGCAGGCCCGACGCCTCCAGCAGCGCGGCGGGGTCCGCGATCGGCTTCAGCCCCCAGACCATCACCGCATAGTCGTTCGTGACGAAGCCGAGCGGGTCGAGCCCCGCTTCCTCCATCCGCTTGGAGAGCACCAGGCCCAGCGTCTGATCGGCGTTCTGTCCGGCGAAGGAATAGACGACCAGATGCCAGCGGCCGCCGCGGGGGAACACCTCGACCAGCAGGCGGTCGGGCGCGGGCAGGCGGGAGTGCCTCGCCTGCAGCTCCAGCCAGGCCTGCACCGGGCGCGGCAGGTCGGCCCACTCGCTTCGGTTTGCCAGCCGCTGCATAACCCGGTGGCTGAGGCGGACCGAGGTGGCGAGCTTGGTGCCGTAGAAGACCGCGATCTTCGGCTCCTGCGTCGGGTTTGCCGAGACCTGCACCGTCATCTCGTGCAGCCCGTCATAGCGCACGACTCTGCCGCCGATCAGGAAGCTGTCGCCCGGCGTGAGGGTGGCGGCGAACATCTCCTCGACCTCGCCGATCTTGGCGCCACCGCCCCGCCTGCCCATGCGCACGTTCAGCGTCTCGGGCGCGACGATCGTGCCGACATTCATGCGCAGGCGCTGGGCCGTGCGCTGGTCGCGCAGCGCGAAATGGCCGGGGCGATGCTCGATCAGGCGCTTCCACTGGTCATAGGCGCGCAGCGCGTAGCCGCCGGTCGAGCAGAAATCCAGCGCTCGGTCGAACTCGGCCTGGGTAAGGCTGCGATAGGGCCCGGCGCGCCTGACCTCCTCGAACAGCGCCTTGGCCTCGAACGGCGCGGCGCAGGCCACCAGGCAGAGATGCTGGCAGAGCACGTCCAGCCCACCGGCCGGCAGGCGCTCACCGTCGAGTGAGCCGTCGCCGATGCTGTCGAGGGCGGCATGGCACTCGATCACCTCCATCCGGTTGGCGGGCACCAGCAGCGCCTTGGAGGGCGCGTCATAGCGGTGATTGGCCCGGCCGATGCGCTGGACCAGCTTCTTGACCTGCTTCGGCGCGCCGACCTGGATGACGAGATCCACATCGCCCCAGTCCAGGCCAAGGTCCAAGGATGACGTCGCGACGACGGCGCGCAGTTCGCCCGCGGCCATCGCGGCCTCGACCTTGTGGCGTGCCTCCAGCCCCAGCGAGCCGTGATGGAGCGCGATCGGCAGGCCCTCCGCGTTCTCGGCCCAGAGCGCCTGGAAGAACAGCTCGGCCTGCGCGCGGGTGTTGATGAAGACGATGGTCGTCCGATGCGCCGCGATCTGATCGAGGATCGCGCGCGCGGCATAGCGCCCGCCCATGCCGGCCCAGGGCGGATCGCCGGCATCGCGCATCACGGTGATGTCGGGCGGCGGGCCGG
>JBCCSW010000238.1:0-6637 GCA_039199465.1 Pseudomonadota bacterium | reverse complement strand
GTGAGCCGGTCCTCGACGAGGGCGAGACGCTCGGCGGTCTCGGCCAGCGCCGCCTCGCCGGCCGGGCTGGTCAGCCGGGCGATGACCTCGCCGGCTGCGACGGCCGATCCGGGCGGCGAGAGGATCTCGGCGACCGTGCCCTCCTTCGGGGCCTCGACTGGGGTGAGGATCGCCTCGATGCGCGCGCTGCGCAGCTCGACCGTGCCCAGGCGCGACGCGACACCCGCGCCCAGCGTCCAGAGCACGAGTCCGGCGACCATCAGGTGGAGTGCAACCGACAGCATGGCGCGCAGCGCCCGTGGGCTCTTGCGGCCGGCAGCTCCGCTCGCCTCCTCCTCGGTCTCGCCCATCGGCACCAGATCGACAGGCGTGTCGAGGCTGGTGATGATGTCCTCGGTCGCGGCCATCCGGCCCGACAGGAGCGAGCGGTAGAAGACGGCCAGCGTCTCTCTCTGACGCCCGGAGAGGCCCTCGAAGGTCAGAAACCGGTCGGCGCCGCGCCGCGCGAGGCGAACGGGGAAGCGGATGTCGACGCCCTGGAACGGGATGGAGAGCACGGCCTCCTTCGGCAGAACGTCGCTGCCCCCGGGAAACTCGAACCCATCCAGCGACCAGCGCGGGATGGTGATCGACTCGTTCGTGCGCAGCTCGAGCGTGAGCGGCGCGCTGACCGGAAACGACAGTTCGGCCATGGGACGTTCATGTCTGATTTTCATGCCGGGCCTCCATATGGGCGCGGCCGGCATACGCCGATCCCGCCCGATGAGGGGAACCCGTGCGGATAGCTGCAGTCTCGAAAGGATAAGGCCATGTGACCGGCTGCAGGGCTCACGCCGTTCCGAGTCTTGTCCTGATGCCGGATTTCTTTGAGCCTGACCGTGTTGACGGAGCGGCGGATCCGGAGACGGCCCCGGCTATGGACGTTCGACCATTTGCCGAACTCCTAAGGCAAGTCGCGCCCAGGGCTCCCGGTCTGCGCGATCGGGACCACCCCCATCCATCACGCGGCGGTCGTCGGCCCCTGCCCCTAACTGTATGCCCGAACGCTGCGGACGAACGGCTCGGAGACCGCCCATTTCACCTCCGACATCAGGCTCTGCACCACCGCACCGCGCCCATTTTGGATCACAGTCGAAGTCTCGGCCGAGCGCGCCGTCCCGCTCGTGATCGACGACGAGGACTTGGAGCATCTGCACGGGACGCTGCCCGGTGCTGACTGACATCATTCTGAACTCGACGCCGAGAACGTCGCCAATCCTGTCCCTCCCGGCCAGGCATCCTGCGCAAGAATCTCAGACGTGACCTCACGCATCAGCCGATGGATGGCGTCCCGAGAGGCGTCAGGAGGAACGCGCTTGGAGGAGGCCAGGCAGACCTTCCGGTCGATGGGCGGAGAGGCGATCTCGGCCGCGCAGAGGTGGCCAGCCGGAAGCTCGTGCGCGATGGCCGCCTTGGAGACGATCGCGTGGCCGAAACCGCTCGCGGCAAGGCGCACGAGCACCGTCGGCGCGTCGACCTCGAAGCGGAACCGAAGCGGGATGCCGGTTTCGGTCGACCAGCGCTCCAGCAGCAGGCGCAGACCATGCGGCAGGCGTGTGCCGATCAGGTCGAGCGATGCCAGATGCACTGCATCGACCGTTTCGCTGGCCATATGGGGCGACCCAGGAGCGCCGATCAGGTGCAGTCGCTCCGTCAGAAGATGCGTCGATCCGTAGTCTTCCGTCTCCTCGACGTCGAAGAGGATGGCGAGGTCGGTTCGCCCTTCGGCAAGCCGTGCCGCAAGGTCGCCGCTCATCATCTCCGAGATCAGCAGACGCACATGGGGCATGCGCCTGGCGGCCGCTTCGATCAGGGGCGGCGCAAGGGCCGGGCACACAGAGCCGGGCAGCCCGAGCCTGACCTCGCCGCGCAGCATGTCTGACGCGCCCCGATAGCGATGCCCGGCCGCTTCGACGAGGCCGACGATCTCTCGCGCGCGGGGCGCGAAGTCCCGGCCCGAGGCGGTCGCGCGCACGCCATGGGCGCTGCGATCAAGCAGGCGCGTGCCCAGCGTCTCCTCCAGCTTGCGCACGTGCTGGCTCAGGGCGGGCTGAGCGATCCGAAGGGAGCGCGCCGCCTTGGAGAAGCTCCCCATGTCGAGGACCCGCAAGAAGCTGCGCAGGTGCTTGTTGTCGAGCATGAGGTCAGATTGATTTGTAATACTACGGATAACAACGTTGTATTTTGCGATGGCATCTCGGCCCGATACGCTGCGTGCGAAGGCGGCATAAAGCCGTCACCCCATGGGAGGAACGAGATGAACGTCTTCAAGACGCTGGTTGGGGCTGTCGCCGTCACGGCCTTCGCCGCGCCGGCTTGGGCAGATTTCCCCGAGGAGCCGATCACGCTGATCGTCGGATTCCGCGCAGGGGGCGGCAGCGACACCGCCGCGCGCATTCTCGCCGAAGAGATGGAGGCCGCGCTCGGCCAGACGGTCATCGTCGAGAACCGAGGCGGCGCGGGGGGCGCGGTGGCCACCGAATACGTGCGCCGCCAGCCCGCCGATGGCTACACGATCGGCTTCGCGGTGGCCACGACCTTCGCCTTCACGCCGCTCACGGGCAGCGTGGCCTACACGCCCGAGGACGTGACCTTCATCGCCACGACCCATGGCTACCGCACCGTCTTCACCGCACCGCCAGAGTCGTCGTTCGACGATTGGGCCGGCATGCTGGACGCCGCCCGCGACCGGGGCTGGATCAACTACGCCTCGATCATCCCACTCGACCGGGCGATCATGCAGTACATCGGCAAGCAGGAAGAGATCCCGGTCAACATCGTGCCCACCCGCGGCGGCGCTGGCGCGCGTCAGGCGGTGCTGGGCGGGCATGTCGATCTGGGCTTTTCGGGATCGAACGCGCTTCCGATGATGGAGGATGGCGCGATCAAGGTGGTTGCGGCGCTCAACCCCGAGGGCATCGAGGAGCATCCGGGTATCCCCACCTTGTCGGGGCTCGGATATCCGGTCGCCGCGAACGAGGCCGCTGTCTTCTTCGGCCCGCCGGGTATGGATGGCGACGCTGCCGCCACCCTGGAGGCCGCACTCCAGGAGGCCGTGCAGTCCGAGGCGTTCCGCACCTTCGTCAATGATCGGTTCCGCGGCTTCGAGGTGTTTCGCACCGGCGACGAGACGGCCGCTTCCATCGCCGAGGATGTCGATGCCTACCGCGATCTCCTCGCGGTGATCGCGGAGTAGGTCGCGTGGCGCGTCGCTCTGCCGGGGATGCCCCTGGGCCGGGCGGCGCGCGGGCGGCTGGCCCCGGCGCCGACGCAGCGCTCGGTGCCGCCATCGCCGCGCTCGGCGCGGTGCTCCTCGTCTGGGCGATCCCTGCGCAGGTCAACGATGCGGGCAGCTTCGGCTTGCCGCCCAGCCTCGCGCCGCGCGTGCTGGCCTGGCTCATGGTCGGCCTGGGTCTGGTCCTGATCGCACAGGATCTGCGGCGGGTGGGGCCCGACCCGCTCGCCGGCCGGCTGACCGTGTGGGACATGGGGCATCTCGCGCTGTGCATCGGGTCGGTGGCGCTCATGCTGGTGGCGATGCGCATCGCGGGGCAGATGATCGGCGCGCCCTATTCGGGCTTCTGGTGCGCCGCGCCTCTGGGTCTCGTCGCCTTCACGCTCATCCACGGACGCGCGCCACTCTGGGCCTATGCGTTCAACGCGGTGGCGGCCCCGGCGGCGATCTATGCTGGCTTCTGGTGGGGGCTCGGCCTCCCGCTGCCCTGACGGAGCGTGCGAATGGACATCATCCTCGCGGCCATGCTCGATGCGCTCTCATTCGGGACGGTCCTGTCGGTCGCCCTCGGCGTAGTCATCGGCATCGCGATCGGCGCCGTGCCGGGGCTCAACGCACCGATGGCCATTGCGGTCGCGATCCCGCTGACCTTCGCGATGGCGCCGCTTGCGGCGATCGGGATGCTGGTCGGCGTGATGAAGGGCGGGGGCTTCGGCGGAGCGATCGGGGCGATCCTGCTCAACACGCCGGGCGAGCCGCATTCGGCCGCCACCACGCTCGACGGCCATCCGCTGGCACGCTCGGGCAAGCCGCGCCGCGCACTTCAGACGGCGCTCTATTCCTCGGTGGCAGGCGACAGCTGCTCGGATCTGGTTCTCATCCTCTTTGCGCCGACGCTGGCGGTCTTCGCGCTGCGCGCAGGGCCGATCGAGCTGGCCGCGATCCTCGTGATCTCCCTGACGCTGATCGCTTCGCTATCGGGCCGCTCGCTGGCCAAGGGCATCTTCGCGGCCGTGCTCGGCGCGTTTCTCTCCACCGTCGGCGTGGACCCCGAGACGGCCTCGCCGCGCTTCACCTTCGGGCAGATCGAGCTCTTCGACGGGCTCCCGCTCGCCGCCGTGGCGATCGGCGTGCTCGCCGTGCCCGAGATCGTCCTGCGATTGCAGGAGGGACGTGCGCGCCAATCCAGTGCCACCGGCGCCGCACAGAGTGAGGGGCGCGACCGGCTGTCGCTTACCGAGTTCATCGCCTTGCGCCGCACGGTCCTGCGCGGCGCCGGGATCGGCACGGCGATCGGCGCGCTGCCCGGCCTGGGCACCACCCTCGCCGCTTTCCTGAGCTATGCGGCGACCAAGCGCTTCTCGAAGGCGCCCGAGCGGCTCGGCACCGGCGCGCCAGAGGGCATCGCCGCCACCGAGAGCGCGAACTCCGCCGTCTCCGGCGCCAATCTGATCCCGCTGCTCACGCTGGGCATCCCGGGCAACCTGACGGCGGCACTTCTGGTCGGCGCGTTCCTGATCCACGGCGTCACGCCGGGCCCGCTCATCTTCGAGCGCGATGCGCAACTGATCTACGGGCTCTTTGCGGCGATGATCATGGCGAACGTGATGGTGCTGTTGATCGGGAGCCTCGGCTTGCGCGTCTTCGCGCTGATCGTGAAGGTGCCGCCATATCTCGTCTATCCCACGGTCCTGCTGCTCTGCGTCGTGGGCATCTATGTCAGCCAGGGCGGGTTCTTCGCGGTTTGGGTGATGCTGGCCTTCGCCGTGCTCGGCTTCCTGATGCTGAGGCTCGAGATCTCGGTCGTGTGCTTCATCATCGGTCTGGTGCTCGGGCCGATGATCGAGCTGTCGATCCGCCAGTCGGTTATCCTGCTCAGTCGCAGCCCGGCGGCGATCCTCGACCACCCCTTCGCGCTGACGCTGCTTGCGGCGACGCCTCTGGTGGCCTGGATCTTGGTGCGAGACCGCGCGCGACTGTCCGGCAGCTGATGGAAGGGACCCGTATGAAGACCCCCTACAGGCCAGAGGCCAGAGGCCCGCTCGAAGGTCTGCGCGTGGTCGACATGACCCGGCTCGCGGCGGGCAACATGATGACCCACATGATGGCCGACTTCGGCGCCGACGTCATCAAGGTCGAGCGGCCCAAAACTGGGGACGACCTGCGCCGATTCGGCCCCGCCGAGAGCTGGTGGAAGGTCTATGCCCGCTCCAAGCGCAGCCTCGCGCTCGACTTTCGTGCCCCCGAGGGGCGCGAGGTGCTGGACCGGCTGATCGCCTCGGCGGACATCCTTTGCGAGAACTTCGTGCCCGGCACACTGGAGAAATGGGGCATGGCGCCCGAGACGCTCTGGCGCACCAACGAAGGGCTGATCGTCGCGCGCGTCTCGGGCTGGGGGCAGACCGGGCCCTATCGCGACAAACCTGGCTTCGGCAGCCTGATCGAGGGCATGTCCGGCCTTGCAGCCATGACGGGCTGGCCCGACAAGCCGCCGCTCCTGCCACCGCTGGCGCTTGCCGACATGGTCGCGGGGCTTGCTGGCTTCGGCGGCGTGCTGGCGGCGGTCCATGCGCGGCGCGAGGGCCGCGCGCGCGGACAGGTGATCGACCTGTCGCTCTTCGAGCCGCTCTTCGGTATCCTCGGTCCCTGGGCCGCCGTCTACGAGGCAACCGGCTCTGTGCCAGAGCGGCGCGGCAATTCCAGTGACGTGGCCGCGCCGCGCGGACTCTATGCGACCAAGGACGGCCGCCACATCGCGATGTCGGCCTCGATGCAATCCATGTGGGAGAAGCTGGCGGGCGCCATCGACCGGCCGGACCTCGTGGAGGACACTCGCTTCGCCACGGCCCGGGCCCGGGTCGAGCACGCCGCCGACCTCGACGAGATCGTCGCCGCCGCCATGGCGCGCCGCACGCTTGACGAGAACCTCGCCCATTTCGGAGCGCTCGGCGTGACGGTCGGGCCCATCTGCGACATCGCCGACCTGATCGATCATCCCTACATCCGCGGCCGCGAGATCCTGCAGGACTTCGAGGACACCGATCTCGGCCGCCTGCCGATGCACCAAGCCTTTCCGAGACTGAGCGCGACGCCGGGCGCCGTGCGCGCGCCGGCGCCGGAGCTCGGCCAGCACAACACGGCCATCCTAGCCGAGCTCGGCTATGCCGAGGAGGCGCGCGCCGACCTGGCCGGCAAGGGCGTCCTGGGATGAGCTGGCGCTCGCTCCTCTTCGTCCCCGTCTTGGAAGAGCGCTTCGTTGCCAAGGCCGCAGAGCGCGGCGCGGACGCCGTCGTCCTCGACCTGGAGGCCAGCATCGATCCGGCGCGCAAAGGCGAGGCGCGCGCGGCGCTGGCGGGCGCGGTC
>JBCCSW010000237.1:0-6640 GCA_039199465.1 Pseudomonadota bacterium | reverse complement strand
CCTACTGACGACAATTTGGCACCCAACGGAGAGACAGTACGCGATACGCTATTAGCCTCCGGTATTCAGCTGGAAAGTGGCGTTTCCGTCGCTGAAGCAGAATCAATGGCCGTTTCTGACCCGGTAGCCCCCACGGACGAGGCAACCGACGAGGCGATGGCAGACCTCCTTGACCAGGATTTTGGCGTCCTCGAACTGTCCTCGGACTGGGTCGATCCGCTGAGCGGCCGGCAACTCGGCATGCTCGTGGGTCTTAACCAGGGCGGTGAGCAGGTGATGGTGAAGGGCAGCGCGATCACCGCGCATGCCAGCGATGCTGCGATGCTGGAACGGCGCTTCGAGGCGCTGCGCACCCATCACGGCACCAGCCCGCAGCTTGGGCTCAAATGGTCGCTGGCGCTGCTCGACCCCGCGGCCCGTCCGGTACTGGAGAGCCACGGCGCGATCGCCGGGGCGCGTTCGGGCCGTCCCTTTCGCTTCGACCGCGCGGACGGGGACAAGGTCGTCGTGATGGTTACCGATGGCCGGATTTCGGAGACGGTGCGACCCGACCGAGACACCGACGCGGGTAGGACGCTGCTCGATTTCGGACCGCATCTGCTGGACAAGATGCGGGTCCGCGGGGCGCGCGGACATCTGCTGGAGCAATGCCGCCTGGCCGCCGAGGCTGGCGTCTCGCTGTACATTGTCGGCATCGCGCTGGAGCGCAGGACCGAGGAGACCTATCGGACATGCCTCGGCGACGCTGCCGAACGTCACCTTCTATTGACTGAACGGGACGGGCTTCCGAATGCGTTTCGGACCATAAGAAGGCGTCTTACTGATCTGCGGCTGGAGAAATAGATGATTCTTTGTCATAGTAGGGGCTGTGTTCTCGTATTAAGCGAGTGATCGCGGCTTATTCTTGGAATCTCAACGTCAGGCTGTGTCGCTGTGGGATGGGCGACGCGAGAAGTTGACTTTTTGGAGGCGAAGACGCGTCATGATAATGAAACGTTACTCGGGTGGCCAAAAAAAGGGCGCGGATATGAGTATCGAGTCATTTGTACGCAGTGATCGCGGTGCCCTGACGCCGCTGATGCTTGTTCTGTTTATCGGTCTCGTCGTCATCACCGGCACGGGTATCGACATTGTACGACACGAGGCGGAGCGGGCGGACCTGCAGGACGCGCTCGACCGTGGGGTGCTGGCAGCCGCGCAGTTCTCGCAGTCGATCGATCCCGAGCTTGTGGTGGGCGACTACCTGCGCTCGCGCAATTTCGGCGACGGCTCGGTCGATTTCGAAGTGCGCGACATCAGCCAGAACGTCTCGGAAAAGCGCATCACCGCGTCGGCGAGCTTCGAGCAGGACACGATTTTCCTCGCGATGGTGGGCGTGCCGACGCTGGATGTGGCGACATCCGCGGACGCCGTGCAGAGCCGGGACCAGATCGAGATTTCGCTGGTGCTCGATATCTCCGGCACGATGCGGTTCAATTCGCGCATCGAGAACACGCGCCTCGCGGCGAAGGATTTCATCGATGAGATGCTGAAGGATGGCGGTGACGCCACCACCAGTATCTCGATCGTGCCCTATGCCGGCCAGGTCAATCCGGGCTTCGCGATGTACAACGCGATTGGCGGCGTGGTGCGGGGCCACAATTTCTCGAGCTGCCCGGAACTGCAGGTCAACGATCTGTCAGGCACCGGCCTGCCGGCGAGCGGGACCTATCAGCATGTGCCCCATTTCCACGTGTGGCCGATCGACGATGTCTACATGGATTGGGGCTGGTGCCCGCTCGATCCGAAATTTGCCTATGTGAAGCTGTCGGACACCAGTGTCATCGCGGCCGAGACGCTTGCCGAAGCGGAGGCGCTGGTCGCCCTCGACAACACGCTTGCCGACGGCATCTACTCACCGCCGGTGCCGCGGGTCGACGAGAACGGTGACGCCGTCCTTGACGAGCTTGGCAATCCGATCGTCGACGTGAATGACGAGCTGACGCTGAAGCGCGTCTCCGGCACCTCGATCACTTATCTGCACAACAACGCTGGTGTGCTGAAGGAGCGTATCGATGCGATCCGGCTGCATGACGGGACCGGGACGTATAACGGCATGAAGTGGGGGCTGGCGTTGCTAGACCCGACAACGGCGCCGACGCTCGCCTCGAACAACCTGATCGAGGGGACGCTCACGAACCGGCCGCTGCCGTTTGTCGCTGACAACCTGAAGGTGATGGTGCTGATGACCGATGGTCAGATCACCGAGCAGTACCGACCGCTTACGACCAACGCCGCCGATCCGAGCCTGGAGACCAACGAGATCGGCACGAACAACGCGATCCGCACGTTGGATCGGACGACAGGGCGCGACCGCTTTTATCTGATGTGCGATCAGGCCCGTCAGCTCGGGATGGAGGTGTTCACCATCGCCTTCGAGGCGCCGTCGAACGCGGTGACCGAGATGGAGCGCTGCGCCTATGGTCCAACTGGCCAGCAGCCCGGGGCGCCGACGCGGTTCTATGACGCGCAGGATGGCGACCAGCTCGCCCAGGCCTTCCAGGACATCAGCGCCCAGCTCTATCCCACACGTCTGGTCGGGCAGCTCAACTGATGGCGCGCTTCACGAGACGGCGCTTCCTGCGCGATGACGCAGGTGGCGCCAGCGTCGAGTTCGTCGTGGTCGCGGTGGCGCTGTTCAGCATGCTGCTGGTCATGTTCGAGACGGGCATGATCATGGCCCGCTCGATCCTGATCGACCGCGGGCTGCAGGTCGCGGTACGGGAGATCCGGCTCGGCTATGTCGAGACCAGCGAATACGATTACTTTCGCGACCGGGTATGCGAGGAAGCCTTCCTGGTGATCGATTGCCAGGAAAACCTCCTGCTGGAGGTGACGCCCTTCACGACCGTGGCCGCCTATGCCCCGGGCCAGACCCCGACTTGCGTCGACCGCTCGGCGCCCAGCACGCCGACGCCCGGGTTCAACACTGGTCTGGCGGAAAACGTGATGTTCGTGCGGGTCTGCCTGCTGATCGATCCCTTCTTCCCAGGCAGCGCGATTGCGGCGGATCTGGCGCGCGACAGCACAGGCGCGCTGGCCATAACCGCCTCGAGCGCCTTCATGAACGAGCCCGACTGATGATCGGCATGACCCGCTTTAACCGCGACCGGCAGGGCGCCATCAACATGGAGTTCATGTTGTGGTTGCCGCTGCTGCTGATCTGGCTGGTGACGACCGTCGCGGCCTTCGACGGCTTCAAGGCGCGCAACGACAGCGCCAAGGCGGCCTATACAATCAGCGATATCCTGGGCCGGGCCGAGGCGCTCAGCAACGCCGACCTGGACGACCTGTTCACACTGCAGCGCCGCATCCTGCCGGGTGCGCCCGCCAACGGGCATGTGTTGCGCACGGCCTCGATCGCCTATGACGGCACGAACTACACGCTCGAGTGGTCGTGGTCGTCGCTGCCGTCGGACACCTACACCGCCTCCGAAATGCCGTTCGCGCTGATGCCCCAGATGGCGCCCGGATCGACAGTCATCTTGACCGAGGTCTTTGTGCCCTATGAGGGCGTCCTCGGCATCGATGCCTTCGGTGACCGGACCTGGCAGTTCCAGTTGTTCGCGCGGCCGCGCAATACGGCGCGGATCAACTACACCAACTTCGGCGGCAGCGCGCAGACCATTTCACCCGCCCTGCTCCCGGGGCGGCTTACGAACCCGGGGAATGACGCAGTGGTGAACCCGCCGGTCTGACTTTTCGCGACTGACCCATCGCCGGTGACGGCGGCCCTGGTTTGGAAAACGAGAAAAGGCCCGGAGGCGATGCCTTCCGGGCCTTAATTGTTGAAACAGCCAGGCTTACAGCGCGCGTTCTACTTCGGTCGTCTCGAAGATCTCGATCACGTCGCCGTCGCGGATGTCCTCGTAGTTCTCGAAGGCCATGCCGCACTCCTGACCGGCACGGACTTCCTGCACCTCGTCCTTGAAGCGCTTCAGCGTCTTCAGCTTGCCCTCGTGGATGACCACGTTGTCGCGCAGCAGGCGCACGCCGGCCGAGCGGCGGGCGACACCATCGGTGACCTCGCAACCGGCGACCTTGCCCACGTTCGACACCTTGAAGACCTGCTTGATCGACGCATAGCCGAGATAGGTCTCGCGTACCTCGGGGCTCAGCAAGCCCGAGGCAGCCTGTTTCACGTCGTCGACCAGGTCGTAGATGATCGAGTAGTAGCGGACCTCGACGCCCTTCTGGTTCGCGCTCTCCCGCGCCGGGGCATTGGCGCGGACATTGAACCCGATGATCGGCGCGTTCGACGCCTCGGCCAAGGTCACGTCCGACTCGGTGATCGCGCCGACGCCCGAATGCAGGACGCGCACGCGCACCTCGTCGTTGCCGACCTTCTCCAGCGCCTGGACGATGGCTTCCGAGGAGCCCTGCACATCCGCCTTCACGACGATGGGCAGTTCCTTGACGTTCTCGTCCGCCTTGGCCTGGGCCAGCAACTGGTCCAGCGTCGTGCGCGCGCCCTTGGCCGCCTGCGCCTCGCGCGCCTTGCGCTGGCGATACTCGGCAATCTCGCGCGCCTTGGCCTCATCCTCGACCACGTTAAGCACGTCGCCGGCCTCGGGCGTGCCCTGCAGGCCCAGCACCTCGACGGGTACCGCGGGACCAGCCTCCTTGATGCGCTCGCCCTTGTCGTTGACCAGCGCACGGACGCGGCCCCATTGCTCGCCCACGACGAAGATGTCGCCGGTATTCAGCGTGCCGCGCTGCACCAGAACCGTCGCAACCGGACCGCGGCCGACGTCGAGCTTGGCCTCGATGACCGCACCCTCGGCCTTGCGCCCTGGATTGGCCTTCAGCTCAAGGATCTCGGCCTGCAGCGTCAGCGCCTCGATCAGCTGATCCAGCCCGTGGCCGGTAATGGCCGAGACCTCGACATCCTGCACCTCGCCCGACATCGCCTCGACGATCACCTCATGGCGCAGCAGGTCGGTGCGGATCTGGTCGGGATTGGCCTCAGGCTTGTCGATCTAGTTGATCGCCACGATCATCGGCACGCCCGCTGCCTTGGCATGGGCGATCGCTTCCTCGGTCTGGGGCATGACGCTGTCATCGGCGGCAACGACCAGCACCACGATGTCGGTCACGTTGGCACCGCGCGCGCGCATCGAGGTGAAGGCGGCGTGGCCTGGCGTGTCCAGGAAAGTGACCTTGTCGCCGGCCGGCGTCTCCACCTGATAGGCGCCGATATGCTGGGTGATGCCACCGGCCTCGCCCGCCACGACGTCGGTCTTGCGCAGCGCATCCAACAGCGATGTCTTGCCGTGGTCGACATGGCCCATGATCGTCACGATCGGGGCGCGGGCCTGCAGGTCCTCGTCGCGGTCCTGCTCGGTGTCGATCACCTCCTCGACGTCGGATTCCGAGACGCGGACGAATTTGTGGCCGAACTCCTCCACGATCAGCTCGGCGGTCTCCTGGTCGATCGACTGGTTCTGCGTCGCCATCATGCCCATTTTCATCAGGGACTTGATGACATCGGCGACCCGCTCGGCCATGCGGTTGGCGAGTTCCTGAACCGTGATCGCATCTGGCACGCGAACGTCGCGGATCACCTTCTCGCGCTGTTCGCGCTGGCCGCCCGAACGGCGTCGGTCGCGTTCCTGGCGACGGCGCATCGAGGCGAGCGAGCGCTGCCGGCCGCCTTCGCCATCCTCGCCCAGCTTCGAGATCGTGAGCTTGCCGGAACGCCGCTTCTCGTCGCCACGCCCGCGTGACGGCGCGGGCTTTTTGCCACCTGGGCTGCGCGAGCGGTTGTCGTCCTCACGCTCGAAGGCACGGGGTGGCGCCCCTGCCGCCCCGCCCGCCGCCGCGCCTGCGGTCGCGCCCTCGGTGGCCCCGGTCGAGCGCGCCTGCGTCGTCTGCCCGGCCTGTCCAGCCTGACCCGCGCGATCGCGCACCTCGGCTGCGGCCGGGTTCTTCTCGTAGAGTTCCGCTTTGCGCCGCTCGTTCTCGGCCATGCGGCGGCGCGCCTCTTCTTCGGCGCGCTTCAACCGCGATTCCGCGCTGTCTTCCGCGGGTTGGGCAGTCGCATCGGTCGCCACGGCTGTGGCGTCGGCCGGCGCAGCGTCTTCCGCGGCCGTCTGCTGCGCCGCGGCGGCCTCGGCGTCCAGCCGGGCCTGTTCCTCGGCTGCGGCCTTGGCACGGGCCTCGTCTTCGGCGCGGCGCTTGGCGTCTTCCTCGGCACGCTTGGCCGCGGCCTCCTGTTCGGCCTTGCGCCGAACTTCCTCCTCGCGCCTGGCCTGCATGATCGCGCGACGCCGGCGTTCGACCTCGTCCTTCGAGAGCGCGTTCAGCATCTTGCCGCGATTGGGCCGATCGCCCTCGCGCGCGCCGGCTGCGCCACCTGGGCGTTCCGGGGCGCCGCCGCGGCGTGCCTGTGCGCCCCCCGGTGCCGCGCCGGCTGGGGCGTTGCCGCGCTGGGCCGCGCCTGCACCGGCGGCGCTCGCGCCGCTGCCGGCACCACCCGAGGATGCGCCGCTGCCGCGCGTGGTTTCCGTGGCGCCACCGGTCGTAGTCGCGCGGCCGGCAGCACCCGATCCGGCGCCGCCGGCACAGCCGGGGCGGACCATGCGCGTGGGAAGCTTGTTCT
>JBCCSW010000236.1:0-6691 GCA_039199465.1 Pseudomonadota bacterium | reverse complement strand
CGCGGCGCCGCCGATCATCATCATCTCGAACGGCAGCGCCGCCAGGATAACGCCGAACTTGCCGCCGGCGGCGAGATAGCCACCGAACACCATGACCACCACGACACCCATGCCTGCCAGGCTCAGCATCCTGTCGACCTTTCGTCATAGCCTCGGGCACGGCGGCGTCGCCGCCCGCCACAGAGGTTAGTGGGCGGGTGCACGGTGTGACTGTCGATCTCATCCATCGATTTCCGACCCTGTCGACGTCGTGGGATTTTGGGCGTCGCCCGCAGACGCAGCCGCGGCGGCCGCGCCGTCGGCCAAGTCGGCGCGGCGGCTGGCGAGCATCACGCTGAGGGCATAGGCGCGGTCGGCCTGCATCGCTGCCAGGATGCCGGCGGCCGCCGTCGGCGGCATCCGCGCCAGGAAGCCGGCCGCGAAGTCGGGCGGCATCGCGTCGAACAGCGCGCCGGCGGCCGCCGGTTTCATCTGGCTGTAGACGTCGACGAGATGGGACACGTCCTCGTCGGCGCCGCCGCGCGCCTCGGCCATCGCGGTGCGCAGGGCGTCGCGGGCCGAGCGCAACTGCTCGAGCCGTTCGCGCAAGCGTGCTTCGCTGGCCGCAAGTGCGGCCTCGCGATCGCGTAGGTCGGCCTCGCGCTCCACCACCGCCGCCTCGCGCGCCTCCAGCTCGCGCAGCAGGCGGGCGGGCTCGACCAGGGCAGGCGCCTCGCGCTCCGCGAAGGCGCTGCCGACACGCTCAAGCGCGCCGTCGATGCTCGCGCGCTCGGCAAGAACATCGCCCGCGCGGAGGACAGCCGAGGCCAGGAAGCCGATGGCGAGGATGGTGAGGGCGCCAGTGCGCCGCATACCGCCGAGACTGGCCGGTTTTCTCGCGACAGGGGGTTTAATCGCCGGCGCGTCTTCGGCGCCCGGTGCGTGAGCCTGCCTTTGCACAGTCGATCCGCCCGCGCCGCGCTGGGTTCCCTCGGAAGCGTGCGATCGCCCGGTCGCGACTTTGGCACCTCCTGAAGGGGAGCCGTGCTCGGCCCCTGCCGCCGCGGTGGCAGTACTCTGTTCGGCCTTGGAGCGCGGCGGAAACACCCTGCGCCACAGGCCGCGTGGCTCGGGCGGCGCGGTGGCCTGCTGCATCTCGCGGTCATGCGCGTGCAGTGCACCGTCCGGATTCGCGCTTTGCGCCTTCGTTTTCGTCCCCATCATCAGATCGCGAACCTCTGGACCGATAGGCGGCGGGGTGACGGGGCTGCGTCAACGACTGCCGGCGACGGCGCCTCTGCCGGCACATCGATGACACCGACGTCATCAGGGGCAGCCGATGTCTTGATTGCCCCATTCGCCTGAGAAAGGGGTTCCGCCCCTTTCGGATCGGCGTCCGGTTCGGCATCCGGTTCGGGCGCCGTCGGATCAGGGGCGCCGGGCTGCGATTTCTGCGCGGACGGCGCGCGTCCGTTGAGTGGCTGTGGCGCCGCCCCGCTACCGGTGTCGGCGGCCGTCCCGGAAAGGGCGGCCTCGATCGCGGCGAGCGCATCGCTGCCGGTCACCACCTCATAGCCGCCGCTATCGTCTTCGCTGTCCTCGACGGGCTCCCCGGCCGTAGAGGTCGGCGCCGGACCCTGACCGTCTGGCGAGACGACCTCGGGCCCACTGCTAGGTGGAGCCTCGCTTGCAGCAGTTAGAGGTAGTGAGGCTGCCGGCTGGGGCAGCGGCATCGGCGTGCTCTCGATCTCGTCCAGCAGTTTGCGTGCCTCCTGCATCGCCTGCTCCAAACCCTCCGACAGGCGGCGCGCCTCGCTGCTCTCGCGACGCAGGCGATCGCTCGCGGCAGATGTCTCGCGTCGAAGCGTCGTCGCCTGGGCCTGCAGGTCGGTCAGGGCGCCCCGCGCCTCGTCCACCGCGGCGGCCAGCGCGCCGATCTGGCCGCCGAGACCGTCGTCGCTGCGCGCGAGGCGTCGCAACCGGCTGGACAGAACGGCGCAATAGAGCGCCGCGACGAGCGCCGTCGCGATCAGCATGCCGTCGGCGATCACGTCCACGGCATCACCCTGGGATGGCAATCCACGCGGCCGGCTTGATGGCGGCTAGTCAATCAAGAACTCCTGGATCAAGATCGCGTCGACCGTGTCGGGCGGGGTCACGAGGTGCACGCGGCGCAGCATCTGCGACTGCAGCCGAAGCATCAGCGCGGGTTGCTCGAAATCCCGCTCATCGACCGCGCGGAGCAGGCGCACGAGCGTGGCCACGATCCGCGGCTCCGCCTCGGCGACGATGTCGGCGGCGCCCTCGGCAACCTCGAGCATCAGGCGCAGGCGCAGGCGCTTCGCCTCCGCCTCAGCGCCGAGAGACACCAGGATCGGCGGGATCTCGACGTAATTGGGGGCGGTCCATCCGGCCCAGGGCGGCGCGGGCGGTCCCTGAATGATCGCCGTCACGGTCGCCACCGGGGGCGGGAGGAGGCCCTGCCCGACGGCGATATAGGCCCCGCCGCCCGCACCGGCCGCCGCGACGACGCCGATCAGCATGGGCAGCAGGCCACGCTTTCTAGGCGCGCCCTTCTCGCCGGCTTCCGGCTCACGCTCAGCGTCATTTGCGGTGGCCTCAGCCATAACGCCCGCTCCGATCTCCAGACCTGACCCAAGTCGGGCAACCGACACGGCATGCGCCGATGCACCCCCTGCATCGCTGCAACGCCGTGCCGGCCGCGCCGGCCCTTGGCGCAGCTAGGCTTTGGCCGAGTCGTCTTAAGGCGCCTTAAATCGGCACTGGCCGACAACCGTCGCGACCGGAGAACCGGATTCGGGGGGCGGACGGCAGCACTCGTCATGGAGAGGCTCGTTTTGCTTTGGGGCGCGCTGGACCTGCGGCGGCGCCTTGCGCTTGTTGCCGCCGGCGTCGCGGCGCTGGCGGCGATCATTGCCATCGCGTCGATGTCGACGCGGGGGCAGACGGCGCTGCTCTATGCAGGGCTCGATCCGGCCGCGGCGGGGGAGGTCATCTCGGCGCTTGAGGCACGGGGTATCGCCTATGAGGTGCAGGGTACGGCGATCCATGTCGATCCGGCCGTCCGCGACCGTGTGCGTCTGGCCCTGGCCGCCGAGGGCCTGCCGCCTCAGGGTCAGCAGGGCTACGAGTTGCTCGACGGGCTGTCGGGCTTCTCGGCCACCGCCGACATGTTCGACGCTGCCTATTGGCGCGCGCGCGAGGGCGAGCTGGCGCGCACCCTGATCGCCGCGCCGCGCATCAGGACGGCGCGTGTCCACCTCGCCGTGGCGCCGCGGCTGCGCTTCGCGCGCGACACCGCCGATCCGACGGCCAGCGTGACCGTCACTACGGCCGGCGGTGCGCTGACCACGGCCGAGGCCGCGTCGGTTCGCTACCTCGTGGCCCTCGCGGTGCCCAACCTGGCGCCGGAGGCCGTCGCGGTGATCGACAGCCGCGCCGGCCTCGTGCTCGGCCCGAAGTCCGACCCCAGCGCGGCGATGGCCGATGCGGCGGCGGCGCGCGAAGCACGGCTGAAGGCGGAGTTGGAAGACCTGATCTCGGCCCGTGTGGGTGCAGGCAGTGCGCGGGTCAGCGTCGCCCTCACCCTGGACCGCACGGCCGAGACGCTTTCGGAGCGTCGTTTCGATCCGGCAAGCCGGGTCGTCATCTCGGACGATACGGAGGAGCGTGACGAGCAGAGCCAGGGGGGCGACGACGCCGTCACCGTCGCCTCGAACCTCCCGGAGGGCGAAGGGGCGGCGGGGGCGCAGCGACGAAGCGAGCGTCGCGAGAGCCGGAGCCGGGCTAACTACGACTACGACGAGACGCGGCGCGAACAGGTGCGCCGTCCCGGCGGCATCCAAAGGCTCAGCGTCGCGGTGCTGGTCGATGGCATCCGAGAGACCGCAACCGACGGCAGCGTGCAGTGGCAGCCGCGACCGGCGGAAGAGCTGACGGCCCTCAAATCGCTGGTGGAGGCTGCGGTCGGCTTCGATGCCGCACGAGGCGATACCGTGGTTGTCGAAACGCTCGCCTTCCAGCCCCCGGTCGAGATGGTCGACACCGGTCCGGGCCTCGCCGAGACACTGATCGAGCGGCACGCCATGACGCTGCTGCAGCTCGGCGTGCTGGCCGGCGTCGTGCTGGTGCTGGTGTTCACGGTGCTGCGTCCGCTGGTGACGCGCGACCCGACCGTCGCGCCGATCTATGTCGGCGATGTCGATCCCGCCCTCCCGCCGGCCGATGAGACGGCCGAAGCGATGGCGGCGGTCGAAGATGTCGGCAACGGCATCCTGCTGGGCCTGCCAGATCGCGAATCGCTCCGCCAGGCGGTTGCCGACCTGCCCGAGAGCAGTGCCGCGACACTCCGCGATTGGCTGGAAGGCGGTGAGGAGGAGGCGGCATGAGGCGTCTGGCACAGCTGCCCGAATTCCCCCCGGCCGACGACGAGGCAGAGGCCGAGGCAGACCAGGCCGCGCCGCCCCCTGCGCATGCCGGCGGCGTTCCGTCGATGCCCAACGATACGGCGTCGCGCCCCCCGTCGGAACCGTCCACTGGGGCATTCGGCCCCGACCAGGATACCCAGCATCGCCCGACGAGCGCGCCGGTCATGCCGGATCACGCTATGGTGTCCGGCTCAAGCGAGCCCGAGCGCACGTTCTCAACCGAGGGCGCGCCCGTCTCCGACACGGCGGACGGCGTCCCACCCGGCCCGGTGCAGAGCCGGGAGGCGATGAACGATGCGTCAGCGCATGCCGACGCAAGCGCTGAGGTGACCATGCCGGCGCCGCCGATGATCGACATGGCGTCGCTTCCCGAGACCTCCGACGCGGGTCCGACACCGTCGCCCGAGCCGCAGGCTGAACCGCCCGTCGCCGAGCACGACGGTCGGGCCGTGGCGGATGGCGTGGGGAATGCCGCCATCTCGTCGTCGTCGTTGGACGGGCTCGCCTCGGCAATCGACGGCTTCGCGGATCAGCTCGACAGCGTTCGGACCAGTATCGGCGAGACCGCGGCGCAGGCCTTCGCCGATGCGGCACGTCGCTGCCTTCCGGGCGTCGCCGATGCCGCCGCCGCCGCCGAAATCGTGCGCGCCGCCCGGGCGCTGGCCGGCACCTGCCAGGGCGGCACGATCGAATTGCGCGTGGCGCCGGACCTCGTGCGGCCGCTGGCCGAGGCACTGGACCGGCGCATGCCGGCGATGACCTGCGTTATCGCGGGCGATCCGCAGCTGACGCATGGCCGGGCCGAGATTTCGTGGCGAGGCGACGGCTGCTGGCCTGATCCAGACCAGCTTGCCGGTGCCGCTAGTAAGATTCTGGGCGATGCCATCGCCCGCCAAACCGGAGAGGGGACGACAGGGTGAGCGATGCACCGGAAGAGGCAGACGGCAACGTCGCCGCCAATGGACAGATGGGCGATCCTGCAGCGCAACCGCGAGCCGACGGCGCGACGACGGGAGCGGCACCTGACACATCTCCTGTGTCAGCGACAGCTGTCGCAGCGGGGGCGATGGCCGGCTCGGCCGTCGGCACTGCGGCCGGGCTGCATAATCTGGATGGCGGCCCCATCGACGATACCGATCCGGGTCAGACGCAGTATCGCCGCGCGATCTTCTCTGTCCCGATCGATGTGATCGTCGCCGTCGGTCAGGCGCAGCCGGTGATCGGCGAACTGCTCGCGATGCGGCGCGACACGGTGCTCCCGCTCTCGGCCAGGGTCGATGATCCGGTCCAGATCATGGTCGGCGACAGGGTGATCGCGCGCGGCGAGCTTGAGGAGCTCGGCGAGGATGGCACCAGGCTCGGCGTACGCCTGACCGAGGTTGTGGATGTCACCGACCTGTTCTGACGACAGCGCGCGGCGCCGCGACGGCGCCGATCCGCCGCGCCCCCGGCGCGCTGGCGCCCGGTCCCTGACCGGCGGGGTGCGGGCATTCTGCCTGCTCGCGCTGATCGCTGTCATGCTGCTGCCCGAGCCTGCAGCGGGCCAGAGCGTGACCATCGATCTCGGCCCACTGCTCGGCGAAGGCGACGCTAGCGGCGATGCCGCGCCAACGGCCGCAGACGGCGCTGATGCAGAGGCGGCTGAGCGCCGAACCGGCGCAGGCACCGCCCAGGCCGAGCGAGCGCAGGCCGACGGCAGCCTCGCCGCGCGGATTCTGCAGCTGTTCGCGCTGATCACCGTGCTGAGCCTCGCGCCCGGCATCGCGGTGATGGTGACCTGCTTCCCGTTCATGATCACCGTGCTGGCGATCCTGCGCCAGGGGCTCGGCCTGCAGGCGTCGCCGCCCAATATGATGCTGGTCAGCCTCGCGCTCTTCCTCAGCTACTTCGTGATGGAGCCGGTTCTGACCGAGGTCTGGACCGAGGCGCTCGACCCGCTGATCGCAGGCCGGATCGACATCGCCGCAGCCTTCGAGCGGGGCATGCCGCCCCTGCGCGCCTTCATGGAGGGGCGGACCGACCCCGCCACCGTCGCGGAGCTTGCAGCCGCCGCCCCTGCAGGCGCACCGCTGCCGCCCGGCAGCGAAACGCCCCTCGGCCTGCTGGTGCCGGCCTTTATGCTGTCCGAGCTCAGCCGCGCCTTCACGGTGGGCTTCATGCTGTTCCTGCCCTTCGTGATCATCGATCTCGTCGTCGCCTCGATCTTGATGTCGATGGGCATGATGATGGTGCCACCCGTCGTCGTCTCGCTGCCGCTGAAGCTT
>JBCCSW010000235.1:0-6716 GCA_039199465.1 Pseudomonadota bacterium | reverse complement strand
GCCGGCGGCGCGCTTGGAAACTTCCGACAGGGTCGGATAGGCGGCGACCGTGTTCGCCATGGCCCCGATCTTCATGCCGTTGGCCAGCGCCATCGCCCAGGGCAGGATCAGCTCGCCCGCCGAGGGGCCGACGATGGTCGCGCCCAGGATCTTGCCGCGCTTGCCGATCATCACCTTGGCAAAGCCCTCGCGGCGCTGTTCGGCCACGGCGCGATCGTTGTCGGCAAAGGGGAAGCGGTGCACCTCGACGGCCTCGCCATGCGCCGCGCGCGCCTCGGCCTCGGTCATGCCGGCCTGCGCGATCTCGGGATCGGTATACGTGACCCAGGGAATATGCGCGGTCGCGTTGGTGACGGGCAGGCGGAACAGCGCGTTCCTGACCACAAGGCCCGCATGGTAGTTGGCGACATGGGTGAACTGCAGCCCGCCCGCGACATCGCCGATGGCATAGACGCGGCGGTTGGTGGGCGAGCGCAGGCTCTTGTCCACCTCGATCCCGCGCGGGCTGTGGGCGACATTGGCGGCGTCCAGGCCGAGGTCGATATTGGCCCGCCGGCCAGCGGCGACCAGCAGGTGGCTGCCCTCGACGGTGCTGCCGTCCTCCAGCGTCAGCGCGACGCCGCTCTCGCCGTTCTTGCGCGCGGCCGTCACCTTAGCGCCCTCGCGGATATCGATGCCCTCGGCGCGCAGGGCGTCCAGGACTACGGCGGCCGCCTCGGGGTCATCCTTGCCGAGCGCCTTGGCGGCCTCCAGCACCGTGACGCGGCTGCCGAGGCGGGCATGGGCCTGCGCCTGCTCAAGCCCGATGGGACCCCCGCCGATCACGATCAGGTGCTCGGGCAGGGTGCGGTTCTCCCATAGGCTCTCGTTCGTCAGATACGGTGTCTCATCCAGCCCCGGGATCGGCGGCACCATGGGTGAGGAGCCGGTGGCGACGATGACGCGCCTGGCTTCGATGATGTGGCCGCCGGCCTCGACCTCGGTCGGGCTGATGAAGCGGGCGCGGGCGCGGATGACCGTGCAGCCGAGTTTCTCGAACCGCTCCTGGCTGTCATGGGGCGCGATGGTGTCGATCGCGCCGCGCACATGGCCCATCACCGCGGCATAGTCGATCTGGGGCTCGTGCTCGGCCACGCCGAAGGCAGCGCTGTGGCGATGGGCGTGGGCCTTCTTCGCGGCGGCGAGGATCGCCTTCGACGGCACGCAGCCGTAGTTGAGGCAGTCGCCACCCATCTCGCCCGCCTCGATCAGGACGACGCTGGCGCCCATCTGCACCGCGCCCGCGGCGACGGACAGCCCGCCTGAGCCTGCGCCGATGATGCAGAGGTCGGGTTTGTGACGTTCCGTAGGGGCGCGCATCGCAGTCCTCCTTTCAGGGTGTCGTTGGGCCGGTCGGCGTGGTCGAGCGTGCTGTGCGGCCGGTTCAGGCCGTCTCGCGCTTGCCCTTCAGCTTTTTCAGGACCAGCGGCAGGGCGGCGAGGGCTGCGAGGCCGAGCAGTGGCCCCAGCACCTCGAACGAGAAGATCACGCCGAGATCGGGCGTCTCGCCACGGTCGATCAGTGCGCCAACACCGCTGCCGAGCGACGCATAGACCGCCGCACCGGGAATGATGCCGATCAGCGTCGTCCAGGCGAAGGTGGCGAGCCGGGTGCCGAGGAAGGCCGGCGCCAGGTTGGCCACCCAGAACGGCACGACCGGCACCAGGCGCATGATCAAGAGAAAGCTTATCTCGCCCTCGCGAAAGCCCTTCTCCATGTTCGTCAGCCAGCCGCCGGCCTTCGAGCGCAGCGTCTCGCCGAGCGAGGTCTTGGCGGCGAGGAACACCAGCGAGGCGCCGAGCGTCGCGCCGATGACCGACAGCCCGGTGCCGAGGATCGTGCCGAACAGGAAGCCGCCGGTGATCGTGAACCAGATCGCGCCGGGCATCGAGACGGCGGTAGCGAGACCGTAGACCGCGGCGAAGATCAGCGCCGCCAGAACATAGTTGCCGTCGCGCCAGGCGATCAGGTCCTCGCGATTGTCGGCAAGCGTCTGAAAGCTGAGATAGTCGCCGAGGAAGTAGATCGCCGCGGCGGCACCCGTGGCGATCAGCGCGATCGGCAGCCAGCGCATCAGGCCGGACTTCGCAGCGCCGGCGTCTTTCGCCGCGGCGGTCTCGGTCGTTGTCCTCTCGATCGTGCTCGACATGGCGGGCTCCTCGCTGCGCGGCCGTTGCGGTGCGACATGCGCCGCGGCGTCGAGGCGGGATATCGGCACGCTTGGGGGCGGTGACCACCGCTTTCACACCGGCTTGAATGAGTGACACACAAAGGGTGCTGCCCTGCGACGGCCGGTCTGAAGGCCGCTTTCACCCCGGGCACATTGACAGCCGCGCCGCCGGCGCGTATCGCGCGGCCAGATTTCGGGGGGCGGCGTCGCTCCGCGACCCGGATGCCGTTTTGACGCCGATCGCCGAGACGATCGCCCTGGAGGTCCGCGATGAAGCGCCCTTATCAGCCGAGCCGACTGGTGCGGAAGCGCCGCCACGGCTTCCGCTCCCGCATGGCCACCAAGAACGGCCGCAAGATCCTGAACCGGCGCCGGCGCCAGGGCCGCAAGCAGCTCTCGGCCTGACCGCACCGTCCGACAGCGCGGTGCGTCGGGCAGATGCGCCAGACCCGGATCGCTCTGAGCGGCGCCTGCCGGTCATGACAAAGCGGCGCGACTTCCTGGCTTGCGCGCGGGCCCGGCGGCAGAGCGTGCCGGGCCTTTTGCTGCAGGCTCGCCGTCGCCAGGCTCACGAGGTCTCGGATGACCGCCCGCGCATCGGCTTCACCTGCTCGAAGAAGATCGGCAACGCGGTCACCCGCAATCGTGCGAAGCGGCGCCTGCGCGCGGCGGCGGCGCTGCTGATGCCCGCGGTCGCCCGCCCCGGTTTCGACTATGTGCTGATCGGTCGGCCGGCGGCGACGGTCAGCCGCCCGTTCGACGCGCTGCTGGGCGATCTGCGCAACGCTTTCGAGCGCATCCATGCGGCAGGCAAACGGCCTGCGGACGGGGGCCCTGCAAACGACGGGGCTTCGATATGATGGCGATGCTGGATCGTGCCGCCTGTCGGGTTCTGGCGCTGCCGATCCGGGCCTACCGCCTGCTCTTCAGCCCCTGGGTCGGCCGCAATTGCCGCTTTCAGCCGACCTGCTCGGCCTACGCGCTGGAAGCGCTCGAGCGTCATGGCGCGATCCGTGGCCTGTGGCTGACCCTGTCGCGCCTGCTGCGCTGCCGGCCGGGCGCGGCCTGGGGCTTCGATCCGGTGCCACCCTGCTGCGCCGCGCCTAAGACCGCCCGATCGGGAGAGGACCACCCGGCCGCCTGACGCGCCGGCCCACGCGGCGCCCTCAGGGCCGTCGGGGGGTTCAAGCCTGTCGCTGGCGCCTTATCTGGCTTGGCGGCCGTACTATTCCCCGACGAGCGCCGTCGTGGCCTTGACGCAAGACGCTCGCGCCGCTTGAACCGCGCAGGGCCCCACGACCGGAGAGATGCATGCTGGGCGGCGACAACAAGGACGAGACCCGCAACCTTATCCTGGCGGCGGTGCTCTCGATGGCGGTCGTCTTCACATGGTATGCCCTGTTCCCGCCCGAGCCGCCGCAGCCGAGCATCGAGGCGCAGTTGCAGGACGGCACGCTGACCGAAGGCGCGGTCGGCGGGGGCGGTCTGGCCGAGGCGCCGGTTCTGACCATCGATCGCCAGTCCGCGCTTGAGCGGACGGGCCGCGTGCCGATCAAGTCCGATGCGGTCTCGGGCTCGATCTCGCTGATCGGCGGGCGCATCGACGATCTGCATCTTGACGACTATCGCGAGACGCTGGACCCCGACGCCGAGACCGTGGTCCTGTTGAACCCGACCGGCGGGCCGAGCCCCTATTATGCGGTCTATGGCTGGCTGCGCACCGCCAGCGGCGATCCCGGCCCGCTGCCCGACCCGAACACGCAGTGGTCGGTCGAGAGCGGCGAGCGCCTGGCGCCGGGAAGCCCGGTGACGCTTGCCTGGGACAATGGCGAGGGCCTGACCTTCCGGCGCACCTATGCCGTCGATGCGCAGTACATGTTCACAGTGACCCAGTCGGTCGAGAACCGGTCGGGCGAGGCGGTGTCGCTCGCGCCCTATGGCTATCTCGCGCGGCGCGGCACGCCGGAGACGACGCTGTTCTTCATCCTGCATGAAGGCGTCGTGGCCGTGATCGATGGCACGCTGACCGAGCTCGGCTATGACGATCTCGAGGAACTGCCGCCCAACACGCTGGAGGGTGGTCGCGCGCAGGCCGTGCCGGTGCTGGAGAACGGCTGGCTGGGCTTTACCGACAAGTATTGGATGACGACGCTGATCCCGTCGCCCGGCACCCAGTTCGACGCGGTCTACAAGTCGCTGAACGGCACGCCCGGCCGCATCGAGTACCGCACCGAGATGCGCCTGCCGGTACAGGCCATCGCCGCCGGCGAGACCGGCACGGCCAAGACCCGCCTGTTCGCCGGCGCCAAGGAACTTCGGACGATCCAGACCTATGAGGAAGAGCTCGGCATCTCGAATTTCGAGGATTCGATCGACTGGGGCTGGTTCTTCTTCCTCACCAAGCCCGTCGCCAACGCCCTGGTCTGGATCCAGAGCTATATCGGCAATATGGGCTTCTCGATCCTGATCTTGACCCTCCTGGTCAAGACCGCGCTCTTCCCGCTCGCCTACAAGTCCTACGTCTCCATGAGCCGGATGAAGAAGCTCCAGCCCGAGATGGAGAAGATAAAGGAGCGCGCCGGCGACGACCGCATGAAGATGCAGCAGGAGATGATGGCCCTCTACAAGAAGGAGAAGGTCAATCCCGCCTCGGGCTGCCTGCCCATCCTGGTGCAGATCCCGATCTTCTTCTCGCTCTACAAGGTGCTGTTCGTCACCATCGAGATGCGCCATGCGCCGTTCATCGGCTGGATCGACGATCTCTCGGCGCCCGATCCGACGTCGTGGATGAACCTGTTCGGCGCGCTGCCCTTCGATGCGCCGGTGGCGGGTGTGGGAATCCTCGGCCTGCTCTCGATCGGCGTGCTGCCGGTGATCATGGGCATCACGATGTGGATGCAGCAGAAGTTGAACCCGGCCCCGACCGACCCGACGCAGGCGATGATCTTCGCCTGGATGCCCTGGGTCTTCATGTTCATGCTGGGCACCTTCGCCTCGGGCCTGGTGCTGTACTGGATCGCGAACAACGTCCTCACCTTCGCCCAGCAATACACGATCATGCGGAGCCAGGGCGTGCAGGTCGACTTCTTCGGCAACGTGGTGCGGAGCCTGCGTCGGAAGCCGGCGGCGACGGCCGAGCCGTTGCCGGCCGAGGGTCCGCCAGCCGAGGACGACGCGACCGGGAGCGGGGCCAGCGACGATCAAGCCACGGCGCGCGAGGCCAGCGACACGGGTGACGACGCCGAGCGCCCTGCCAAGGCCGCAGGCGATGGCGATGGCGGCGAGGCGCCCGACACGCAGCCAGCGGCACGCGCGCAGAGCCGCGGCGGCAAGCGCCGCGGACAGTCGGGCAAGGCCCGGCGGCGTCGTTGAGAGCGTGGGCATGAGCGCGACGGGCGCCACCCTGGCCTCGATCTGGCGCCACCCGATCAAGGGGATCGGGGCCGAAGCGCTCGAAACAGTGACGCTGAGCGCCGGCGAAGTCCTGCCCTGGGATCGCCGCTATGCACTGGCCCATGCCCACTCGCTCTACGATGCGGCTGCACCCGCCTGGGTGAAGCGGCGGAACTTCGTTGTGCAGGCGCATGTTGCGGAACTGATCCGGGTGGAGGCGAGCTTGGACGAGGCCTCGGGCGCGGTCACGCTGACCCATCCCACGCTGGCGCCCGTCACGGCCGATCCCGCGACCGACGAGGGCGCGGCGGTCCTGACCGCCTGGATCGAGCCGCTGGCGGCGTCGTATCAGCCGGGGCCTTGGCAGGTCGCGCATGTGCCGGGGCAGGCGCTGACGGATATGGAGCCGCCCTATGTCTCGATCCTGTCGCGTGCCTCGGCACGGGCACTCTCGCAACGCGCGGGCGTGACGCTGGGCGAACGGCGCTTTCGCGGCAACCTCTGGCTGGACGGCCTTGATGCCTGGGTCGAGGAGGAGTGGATCGGCCGCGAGATCACAATCGGGGCCGCGCGCCTGCGGGTCGACGAGCCGATCGGGCGCTGTAAGGCGACCACGGCGGGCCCGTCCGGCAGCTACGACCACCCGACGCTGGAGACGCTGCGCGCGGCGCGCGGCCATACCGAGTTCGGCGTCTATGCCACCGTGATCGAAGGCGGCACCGTGGCGCTGGGCGACGCGGTCGCCGTGGCCAGTCCGGTGGCGGCGGCCTGAGCCGCCGATGGCCGCCGAGCCGCCAGCACCGCCTCCCCTTGTCTTTACGCCGATGCCGCCCGCGGACCCTGCGGTTGTCGAACGGGCGCGCCGGCTGTTTGCGGGCCCCTGCGCCTTCCTGAAGGGCGTCGTCGCGATGGACGGCCTTCCTCCGGCCGACCGGCCCGAGGTCTGTTTCTGCGGCCGCTCGAATGTTGGCAAGTCCTCGCTGCTGAACGCGGTCACCGGTCGCCGCGCGCTGGCGAGGACCTCCAACACGCCGGGGCGGACGCAGGAGATCAACTATTTCGGCCTCGGTGACGGGGCAGGCGGGGCAGGCGGGGCAGGCGGGGCAGGCGGGGC
>JBCCSW010000234.1:0-6758 GCA_039199465.1 Pseudomonadota bacterium | reverse complement strand
GCTACATCCCGGCCGAGGCGCGGGCGATCATCGACAAGCACAACGCGACCGTGCTGGACGAGATCGAGGCAGGCTTTGCCGCACAGCAGCGGGCCCTTGCCCTCGGCGAGCGGTTGGTCCTGCAGACCCTGCAGGGGCGCGTCGACGACACGCTGGCCCGGGCGGCCCGCAACCACGACATGGTGGTGATGGGTGCGCATGACGACAGCGCCACCGATCGCCACGTGCTGCAGCATCCCGACCGCATGGCCCTGACCGCCGGCCGCCCCGTGGTCGTCGTACCGCCAGGCTATGACGCCGAGGCGACGCATGGCCCGGTGCTGATCGCCTGGAACGGCAGCCGCGCGGCGGCGCGGTCGATGTCCGACGCGCTGGCGCTGACGGCGGTCGGCGAGGAGGTCGTGGTGCTGAGCGTCGGCGACGACCCGCTGCCCCGCCCGATCGAGGAGACGGTGCGCCACCTGACCCGCCATGGCTTGGACGCGCGGGCCGAGCATGCCGACATGGACGCAGGCGTCGCCGAAACCATCCTGGCCCATGCCGAACGGCTGGATGCCCGGCTGCTTGTGATGGGGGCCTTCGAGCACTCGAAATTCCGCGTCGATCTGGTCGGCGGCATCACGGCGACGGTGCTCGCCGGTGCGCGGGTGCCGGTGCTGCTGGCGCACTGAGCGGCGCCGGCGGGGCGCGGGGAGAAGCGGGCGGGCAGGGCAGGCGATGAAGGTCCATATCCTCGACGACTGGTTCGACACGCTGCGCACGCTGCCCTGTTTCGCGAAGCTGGATGGCCACGACGTCACCGTCTGGACCGATCACGAGCCCGATCCCGCCCGCCTAGCCGCCCGCGTGGCCGACGCGGAGGCGCTGGTGCTGTTCCGCGAGCGCACGAAGATCACCGCCGCCCTCGTCGAGCGCCTGCCGAACTTGAAGCTGGTCAGCCAGCGCAGCGTCTACCCGCATATCGATGTCGAGGCGCTGAACCGGCACGGCGTGCTGCTCTGCTCGAATATGCATGCCGGCACGCCATCCTACGCCGCGGCCGAGCTGACGCTGGCGCTGATGCTGGCGTCCTATCGCCAGATCCCGCAACAGGTCGCCTCGATCCGGGCCGGCGGCTGGCAGATGGGCGTCGGGCGCACCATGCGGGGCCGGATGCTGGGCCTCTGGGGCTATGGCAGGATCGGCAGGGCAGTGGCCGGCTATGCCGAGGCGTTGGGCATGCAGGTGCAGTGGTGGTCCTCGCCCGACGGGCGCGCCCGCGCCGCGGGCGACGGCAAGCGCGTCGCCAACAGCCGGGAGGCGTTTTTCGCGACCTCTGACATCGTCAGCCTTCATGTGCGCCTGAAGCCCGCGACGCGGGGCATGGTGACGGCGGCGGATCTGGCGCAGATGGGCGAACGCGCGCTCTTCGTGAACACCTCGCGCTCGGGCCTCGTCGAGACCGGCGCGCTCGAGGCGGCGCTGGCCGCGGGTCGCCCGGGCTTTGCCGCCGTGGACGTCTACGACACCGAACCGCTGACCGACGCGACCCATCCGCTGCTGACCAACCCGAATGTGCTGCCGATGCCCCATGTCGGCTATGTCACCGAGGACGAGTTCGAGTTACAGTTCTCGGACATCTTCGACCAGGTCGCGGCCTTCGCGGCCGGCAGCCCGATCAATGTGATCAATCCCGAGGCGCTTGGCGGCTAGGGTTCCGAGAGGCCGGGTTGGACCGCAGCTTGCCGCTGCCTCGCAGGCTGGGGCTCAAGCCCACCATTCACCACCCGATCAACCGCCTCAGGATCGGTGCCCCGACGATGACGATGGTGATGCGCACCAGGTGATGGGTGACGACGAAGGCGATGTCGGCGCCGGCGACCAGCGCCAGCACGGCCATCTCGCCCTGGCCGCCCGGGGCGAAGGCCAGCAGGGCCTCGACCGGCGGTGCGAGGCCGAAGGTCACCACGATCTCGACGAAGGCGAAGGTGATTGCGGTCAGCAGCGCGACCTGACCCAGCGCGGCGGTCACGATGACCCGCAGCTCCTCCAGCGTGATGCCTGCATAGCGCGTGCCGACGCCGAGGCCGAGGAAGAACTGCGCCGCCAGGATCGCCTCGGTCGGCGGGCGGTGGTGCAGGATGCCCGCGAGGCTCGCCACCATCGCCAGCAGCATCGGCCCCAAGATCGACGCGCCGAACATGCCGACCGCCCGCGCGCCCTGCCAGCCGGCCACGGCGATGACGACCAGCAGCAGCATCTCGGTGAGCGGCACATCCGCCGCGGCCTCGCCGGTCGGATTGTCGAGAGGCTGGTCGAACAGCAGGATCATCAGCACCGGCAGCGCGCTCACCACCACCAGCACCCGCGTGACGTGGATCAGTGAGAGCTGGCGGGGGTTCGCGCCCGCCTCCTCGCCGAAGACCAGCATGTCCTGCAGCCCGCCGGGCATCGAGGCATAGTAGCTGGTGGCAGGGTCGAAGCCCCAGACCCGCCGGAAATAGGGATAGCCGGCCAGCCCAAGGACAAGCACGAAGGCCGGCAGCAGGGCGATCGACAGGGCCATCTCGTCGAGCCGGCCGATCACCGCCGGCGTGATCGAGGCCCCGACCGCAAGGCCCAGCACGGTGCGCATGCCCTCGCTGATCCGCGGCGTACCCTTGAGGTCGAGCCCGGCGAGCGCTGCGGCGAGGCAGGCGAACATCGGCCCCAGCATCCAGGGCAGCGGCAGCGAGAACAGATAAAAGACGCCGACGCCGGCCAGCGCGATGGCGACCGTGCGTGTCAGAGCGCGTTCCGGTCGGATCGTCGACGGCGCCCTCATCCGCGCAGGCTCCTAAGCCGGTGGCGGAGCGAGGTGTCGATATGGCGAAGCGCCGCCTGGCCCGCGGCGTCTGCGTCATGGGCGCTCAACGCGTCGATGATGGCGCGGTGCTGGCCGTGCACCTCGCCGACCCGGATGCCGTCGTCCAGCGTCGTGGGGCCGAGCAGCATCAGCGCGTTGGCCATGCCGCGGGCGGCTTCCATCAGGAAACGGTTGCGCCCGGCACTGAAGACCGCGCGGTGCAGCAGGGCGTTCAGCCGCGACGCCTCGGCCGGGGTGTCGCGCGCGGCCAGCATGGCGTCGTTGAGCTCGGCGATCTCGGCGATCTCGGCCGGGGTCGCGTGCTGGGCGGCGAACTCGGCCGCGGTACGCTCCAGCACGCGGCGCATCTCGTAGAGCTCGACGATCTCGGCGTGGCTGAGCGTACGGACGACCGCGCCGATGCGCGGACGATGCTCGATCACGCCCTCGGCCTCGAGGCGGCGCAGCGCATCGCGCACCGGCGTGCGGCCGAGGCCGAGACGCGCCGCGACCTCGACTTCGCGCATGCGCGCGCCGGGGCCGAAGGTGCCGTCACGGATGGCGTCGTGCAGCCGGGCATAGGCCAGTTCACCGCGGCTGGGCCCGGCGGTGTCGGCATCCTCGCGCGCGATGGTCCCGGTCATCGGTGCCCATGCTCCCTTGAGCCTGCTCGAAAGATTGTATACATCTGCATACAAGCACGCACAAGATCGCCAGCCACCGTCAGGAGAGACGTCAGCCCGTGTTCCGCGTCTTCTCGAAACCAAAGCCGCCGCGCCTTGGCGGGACCGCATCGCCCGATGTGCTGGTCGTCGGCGGTGGCAACGCCGCACTCTGCGCGGCGATCGAGGCGGCGGAGGCGGGCAAATCCGTGCTGCTGCTGGAAGCCGCGCCAAAGACCTATCGCGGCGGCAACAGCCGGCACACGCGCAACTTCCGCTGCCGCCATGACGGCCCGCTGGGCGTGCTGACCGGCAGCTATGGCGAGGACGAGTATTACGACGACCTGCTGAAGGTCACGAAGGGCCAGACCGACGAGCGGCTGGCGCGCATGGCCATCGACGAGAGCGCGCGCTGCTACCCGTGGATGCAGGCGCATGGCGTGCGCTTCCAGCCCTCGCTGTCGGGCACGCTGTCGCTGAGCCGGACCAACGCCTTCTTCCTGGGTGGCGGCAAGAGCCTGGTGAACGCCTATTACCGCACGGCCGAGGATCTGGGCGTCGGCATCGCCTATGACGCCCATGTCGACCATATCGACTTCGACGGGACCCGCGTCGGCCATGTCGATGTGACCGTGGGCAACCGAAGGACGGGCAACCGAGGGACGGGCGAGCGCGGGACGGGCGATCCAGGGGCCGGCGAAAAGCACAGGCTGACGCCCCGGATCGTGGTGGTCGCCTCGGGTGGGTTCCAGGCCGATATCGACTGGTTGGCCCGCGCCTGGGGGCCTGCGGCGCGCAACTTCCTGATCCGCGGGACGCCCTACAATCGCGGCGTCGTGCTGAAGGACCTCTTGGACCAGAAGATCGAAAGCGTCGGCGATCCGACCCAGTGCCATGCCGTCGCCATCGACGGGCGGGCGCCGAAATACGACGGCGGCATCGTCACTCGGCTCGACTGCGTGCCGTTCTCGGTGGTGGTGAACCGCGACGGCCATCGCTTCTATGACGAGGGCGAGGACGTCTGGCCGAAGCGCTATGCCATCTGGGGGCGGCTGGTGGCGGCGCAGCCGGACCAGGTCGGTTATGCCGTCATCGACGCCAAGAGCAGCGATCTGTTCATGCCCTCGGTGTTCCCGCCGGTGCAGGCCGACACCATCCAAGGTCTGGGTCAGCAGCTCGGCCTGCCGGGCACGGCGCTCGCCGACACGGTAGGCGCCTTCAACGCCGCCTGCGCCGATTTCGCCGCCGGGAAGAGCTTCCACCCGACCGAGCTGGACGGCATGGCCACCCGCGGCCTGGAGATCGAGAAGACCAATTGGGCCCGGCCGATCGCCGAGCCGCCCTTCTATGGCTACGAACTGCGTCCCGGCGTGACCTTCACCTATCTCGGCCTGAAGGTGGATCGCGAGGCGCGGGTCGAGGGGCCGGAGGGCCCGGTCGAGAACCTGTGGGCGGCGGGCGAGATCATGGCGGGCTCGATCCTCGGCCAGGGCTATCTGGCGGGCTTCGGCATGACCATCGGCACCGTCTTCGGGCGGATCGCCGGACGCGAGGCGGCACGACATGCTTGATACGACGGACAGCCGGCCGGCCGGCCCCCACGCGCTCGATTTGCTGATCGACGAGGCGCGGCGCCAATCTGAAATCTGCAATGCCTGCCGCTATTGCGAGGGCTATTGCTCGGTGTTCCCGGCGCTGCACCGCCAACGCGCCTTCGCCGATGCCGATCTCACCCAGCTCGCCAATCTCTGCCACAACTGCCGCGGCTGCTATTACGCCTGCCAGTACACGGCGCCGCACGAGTTCGACCTGAACCTGCCCCAGGCGCTCGGCAATCTGCGCCAGGCGACGTGGGAGCATTATGCTTGGCCAGGGGCGCTGGGGCGGGCGTTCCACCGGGCGCCCTCGGCCGTCGTGGCGCTGACGGTCGGTGCCTTCATCGCGCTGATGGCGATCGCGGCGGTGCTGCGCCCGGCCAGCGGCGAGGGGTTCTATGCCGTCATGAGCCACGGTCTTATGGTCGCGATCTTCGCTCCGGCCTTCCTCATGCCGCTCGGCGCGCTGGGGGTCGCGCTTTGGCGCTATTGGCGCGACAGCGGGGCAGGGGCGCTGTCATGGCGCGACTGGATGGCGGCGGGCAGGCTGGCGGCGACGATGCGCAATCTCGGCGGCGGTCATGGCGACGGCTGCAATTTCGAGGATGCCGATCGCTTCACCCCGAACCGGCGTTGGGCGCATCAGCTCACGATGTGGGGCTTCATGCTGTGCTTCGCATCGACCTCGACCGGTACGCTGATGCATTACGGGTTGGACTGGCCGGCGCCCTATGCCTGGTACACGCTGCCGAAGCTGTTTGGCGTGACCGGCGGCGTGATGCTCTGCATCGGCACGGCCTGGCTCGCGCGCCTGAAACGCCAATCAGATCCGGCGCTGGGCGAGCAGGGCGTCCGGGGCGGGCAGGTGGCCTTCATCTGGCTGTTGTTCGCGGTCAGTGCGACGGGCCTGGCGCTCTATGCGGCGACCGGCACGGCGCTGGTGCCGGTGCTGCTGCCCGTCCATCTCGCCACGGTGTTCGCGCTGTTCGTCCTGACGCCATATTCGAAGATGGCGCACGGCTTCTTCCGCATGCTGGCGCTGGCGATCGAGGCGCGCCAGCAGCGTACAGGCTGATCCCCGCCCCCCCCCCAGGCACAGAAAAAGGCCGGCCCCCGCGGACGGGCCGGCCGTCGCCGCGAGGGGACGCAGCGATTTCGGTGGTGCGATCAGGCGAGTTCGTAGAGCCCCGTCTCGGCCGTGAGCACCGCGATCTCCTCGGGCAGGTGGGCCACCTCGGCATCGTTCGACCGCTCTTCTTCGACCTTGATGCGCACGCTCGATCCCGTCAGATCCTCGTAGCGCAGTGCTGCGGTGTCCGAGCCGTTGAAGGTCTGCATCGCCGCCAGCAGCCCGACCTCGCCGTCGATCGCGCCGAACTCGGCCGCCGAGAAGTTGTGGTTGACCGCGCCCATGGTCGTGATGTCCAGCGGGCCGCCGTCCACGTCCTCGATCGCGATCCAGTCCACCTGCTCGGTGGCGTGGTTGCCGTCGAGCGCTTCCTCCTCCTGCATGCGGAACTGGAAGCTGTCGCTGCTCTTCGACGTGACGCGCGAGGTGACGGCGTCGGTGCCGTTGTGGCTGGCGACCTGGGTGAACACCATCGGCCCGCTGTCAAAGCCCTCGAGATCGACGGTGACATCGGTCTCGTCACGCGCCCTGCTGCTGCCCGCGCTGAT
>JBCCSW010000233.1:0-6794 GCA_039199465.1 Pseudomonadota bacterium | reverse complement strand
GCTCGATCCGCTGCACGGTCTGGCCCGACCGCGCGACCTCGACCCGCACGGGCTCGGTCATCAGGCCAGCGGCCAGCGCCTCCACCTCGGCCGGCATGGTGGCGGAGAACAATGCCGTGCGCCGCCGGCGATGCAGCGTGGCTGCGATCGCCTGCACCGGACGCACAAAGCCCATGTCCAGCATGCGGTCGGCCTCGTCCAGGACCAGCGTCCGGGTCTCGTCGAACCGCACATGGCCGGCCTGCATCAGATCGGTCAGCCGGCCCGGCGTCGCGATCACGATGTCGACGCCCCGCGACAGTGCCCTGATCTGGGCGCTGCGCGAGGTGCCGCCGAGGACCAACAGCGTCGACAGCCGGGCACCGCCGGCAAGGCGCCGGGCGCTCTCCTCGATCTGCACGGCCAGCTCGCGCGTCGGCACCAGGATCAGCGCGCGCACCGTCTTAGGCGCCGGGCGCCGGTCGAAGTCACGCAGCATCTGCAAAATCGGCAGCAGGAAGGCCGCGGTCTTGCCGCTGCCGGTCTCGGCGAGGCCGAGCAGGTCGTGACCCTCAAGCTGCGGTGCGATGGCCTTCGCCTGGATAGGCGAGGGTGTGGTGAAGCCCTCGCGCTCCAGCGTGGCGCAGAGGGACGTGGCGAGGCCGAGCCCCGCCCAGGTGATGTCGGTCAAACAGTTTCCTTCGGCGACTGCCGGCGGCTGCCGCAGCATGGCGGTGCCCCATCCGGGTCGCGTGTTCGGGCACACCAAGCGCAACTGGTGCCTGCCCTCTACCTACGCGCGATGCTGCGGCGTCGATCCGTTTCACGGCGGCCGTCTGCGCTATCGCGTCTCGACCAGTCATTGGCCGAGCGCCGCATATCGGCTCGCGCGCCCGGAATAGCAAGGAATACGTGGCAGAACCGCTGATCTTTTCCGCGAGGGCCGCAACCGCGTGCATGCGCGTCCATCGCTACGACGCGCTCAGGCCCCCGCGATCGCCGTCGCGAAGCTCGTGTCGTCGCGTTCGATCGGGTGCTGCCGTGCGGACGTACCGGCATTGCGCCGAAGCGTCATCCCCAACCCTGCTGAGGCGCGGTCAACGCGCCCGCCCATCGAGTGGCAGATGGCGATGCGGTCGCCAGGCCGCGGGTTGGGACCGGGGCACTCGGACCGAGACCGTCGTCCAGGTAACGCGCGACGTCCCTTTCCAGCGAGATGCCGTCGAGGCGGGCAGCGACCCGGCATTGCTTGTCGGTGGTTCGACCGCCCTTCCCCGGCCGGGAAGAGACAACCTCAGACACAGCCGGCCTAGATCCCCGTCGCGCGCAGCGCCGCCGCCGGATGGAAATGGATGTTGACGCAGGACCCTTTGGAGCCGTCGCAGCAGATCAGCGGCACGGTCCCGGCGGCCTGATCGACGCCTGACGGCTATGGCCATCGCAGAACGGACCCACGACATCGGCCATCATCGCCGCGATGGCAGCGAGATGGCTGTCGGCTGGGGCGATGACGGCATAAGCCGCGAGGGCGTCGGCGCCCGCGGTGTCGCGGTTCTGGCGCGGGCGGAACGGCGCCTCGGCGAAGGCACCGGTCGGTGGCGCCGCGACATCGTCGAGCACCACCTGCTCGCGCTCGGCGCTCAGGACAGCGGCGGACTGGCGGTGATCCAGCTCCTCCAGCCCTATGACCGCGATGGCGCCGGGTCCCATCGACGCTGGCGATCCGCTCATGCGCCATCGCGATGCAGTGGGGCGCCAGAACGCGCCGGTCGGCCGTAGCTTTGGGCAGCATGAAAGCGGCCCTTGCGGACGCGGCTGGCCCGCCTGCCATAGGCGACAGGGCCGGTATCGCCTTGAGGGTCATGGACTGCCTACGAAGTGCGGGCGCGCGGTCGTCCGCAGCCTTTGAAGACGCTTCGACGTCGGTGGCGCCGACCCCCTTGCCCCGAAACGAGCAGCGGCCGCACCCCCGCCGGGATGCGGCCGCATGGTCGCGGCGATGCCGGGCGGATCAGCCCTCGGCGGTCTCGCTCTCGCCGGCGTCCTCGCTCTCGTCGTCGTCGCCCGCGGCGGCCAGGGCAGACGGTGCCGAGACGTTCGCGATCATGAAGTCACGATCGGTGATCGTCGGCGTCACGCCCTTCGGCAGATCGACGTTGGAGATCTTGACCGTGTCGTTGATCTCCAGGCCTGTCAGGTCGACGGTCACATGGTCGGGGATCGCGCTTGCCGGCACCTTCAGCTCGATCTCCGAGCGCACGATCGTCAGCATGCCACCGCGCTTGATGCCGGGCGCCGCCTCATGGTTCACGAATTCGACCGGTATCGATAGGTTGATCCGCGAGCGCTCGCTCAGGCGCAGGAAATCGACATGGGTCGGCAGGTCGCGCACGATATCGCGCTGGACGGCGCGACAGATCACGGTTTGCTCGCCGCTCTCGCCATCGATCTTCAGCTTGATAAGGCGGGACAGGAACTTGCCGTCCCTGAGGCGCTTCAGCAGCACGTTGTGCCGGACGCTGACGCTCTCGGGATCCTTGCCGCCGCCGTAGACGACGCCGGGTACCAAGCCTTCTCGCCGTGCGGCCCGGGCAGCCCCTTTGCCCGTGCCCTCGCGGCGGAAGACCTCGAGTTCGATGGTCTTCGCCATTAGGTCTCTCCACTCTGTTGCCCGCCGGCGCGATCCTCCAGGGGTGTAAGCGCGCCGGCCGCGCGCCTCATGCCCGCGAAACCGGGCATTTGCAAGGGCGCGCGGCCTGGTGCTGCAGCCGCCTTTTGGAGGGAAGATTCCCCCGCCGCTTAGCGGTCCGGCGCGCGCACTGCAGCCGAGGCGGTGGTGTCGCCGGCCGCGCCCGGCAGCCAGTCGGGCGGATGCGGCAGGCCAGCTTCGCCCTCAACCGCAAGCCGGAAGCCGAGATCGTAGAGGCTACTCATATAAACAGGGTCGAAGGCCTCCTCGGGCTCCACGTCGAAATCCTGCGGGATCTGGATCACCGACATCTCGGCCCCGTCGCGTTCGGCGATCGCGAAGATCCGGTACAGATCGCCCGTGCCGGAGCCCCCGATCAGGCTCGAGGCCGAGCGCGAGGCGATAGCGCCGAGCCGCGGTCGGACCGGCTGATAGGGTTTGGTCAGCTTGTTGTTGATGATCACGTAGAGCCTGCGGTCGATCTCCGCCCCGATCTGCTCGTCGATCCGGCGGGCCGAGAAGCGGGGCGAGAACAGCATCACCTGCTGGGTAGCGCCCCCGTCGACATGCATCTCGTCGTAGCGCCTGCCGTTGTGCTCGACCGGGATCAGCACCGGCGGAAAGGCCCCCGGGATCGCCGAGGACGCCTGGATCACGTCATGGATCAGCCGCTTGGCATCGGGATGGCCGCTTGCCGCGATCGCGGTCAGGTTCCAGACCACGGGGCGCGAGGCATCGAGGTTGGTCGTGCCGACCATCAGGATGCGCCCGGCAGTACGTTCCTTGGCCAGCGCGGCGACGATCTCGTCGTCGATATACCGCTCGATCAGCGCCCGATAGCCGGAGGCGTCGAGCAGCGCAGTGCCCCTGGTGATGCCGGTAAAGAGCGCCGGCGTGACGAGGTCGTCGGTGTCATACGTCGTGTAGATCTCGCGCAGGTCGTCGTCGTATTCCGGGCCCAGGAAGGCGTAGAGCGCGATGATCGCCCCGGTCGAGACGCCTGAGACCGCCTCGAACACCGGCCGGTCGCCGCGCGCGGCCCAGCCGGCCAGATAGCCTGCCCCGAAGGCGCCGTCCGGCCCACCGCCCGATAGCGCCAGCGCCTCCCACTCGATGGTCTCGCCATTGGCGATCTTGTCGGCATGGCGGATTTTGACCTGCGCGGCCTGCCCTTCGATCAAGCGCGCCACCTGTTCGTCCGAGACGATGTCACCCCAGGCGCGGACGAACAGGGAATCGATGCCATAGGGACGGGCCTTGTCGATCAGGTCCTCGGGCACGGCCTGGCGGGTAATGATCGTGGTGCACCCGGCCAGGATCAGGGAGAGGCCTGCGAGCAGCGGCAAGGTCCAGATCTGGCGTCTCACGGCGTGCCCCCCACGACTGCGCGTGCGCCAGACTGCGCCGGGGGTCGGAACACATGCAAATAAAAAGGGCGCGGCCTGTCGGCAGCGCCCTCGCCCGTCGATCTGGCACGATGGCTCGTTGGCTCAGCGGCGCCGGCGCAGAAAGGCGATCCCGCCCATGCCGGCGATCAGCAGGAAACCCGAGGCCGGCAGCGGGACCACGGTGCTCGACGTCGATTGCACGATGTCGAACGAGGCGGACGACCCGCCGAGGTTCAGAGTGAAGAGAACCGTCAGACCCTCGATACTTGCGAAATCGATCCCTGCGGTCGCGCCCGCGTTGTCGACCTGGAAGAGCGAGAACAGGAAGTCGATCGTCATGGCAGAGGCGCCGTTGACCGTCTGAGACAGCGAGCCGACGGTGCCATCGCTATCGGCCACTTCGACCTCGATGGTGAAGTCGCCAAGGAAGGCCGTCGCATCGACTGTCAGCTGATCGAAGGCGCCACCGTCGGTTAGGTCGACGACATCGAAGGCCGGGACGAAGGGGCCAAAGCCCATGTTGCCATACTCGACCAGCACGGTGCCGACGCTCTCAGCCACTGAGTCGATGTTGAGCGTGCCGCCGTTCACGCCAGCGCGCAGCTCGATATTGTTCTCGTTCGCGACGCCGGTTGCGGTTGGCGTTGCGTCCACCGTGATCCGCCGCTCAGGCCCGATCGCGCCGCTCGTCGCCTCGGTGCTGTCGAGCGCGCCAGGATCAATGCCATCGATCGCCGCCGACGTCAGCTCGGCCTGGTCGTCGGAGAAGTCGTCGATCGTCACGGCCTGCGCTGACAGCGCCACCAGCGTGAATGCAGCAGCAGTCGCCGCGGTCTTCAAAAGCGTCATTGGAACCCCCACCCCATAAGCAGACGTCATTCTATGCGGCGCCCGGCACGGTCGGTCCATTGCAAATAAAGTACCGTCATTATTTTACTTTTTATGGTTGATCCACTGACAACCAGCAGGTGTTTAGCATGTCTTATTTGCAAAGAGAGTGTGTTCGGCGCCGTTTGATTTGGGCGCAAACAAGGCGTCGTGGCCGTGGCGCAACGGTTCTTGGACGCGGCGCAGGACCGTCAAGATGCCGATTCTCCGAAAGCAATGAGAAGATGCTGCCCCAGCCCCGCATCATGCCGAGCGGAAGTCGTTTCGGACCCCGGCGGCTGCGTCCACGAGCCGACCGACGCTCGATCAGACGGCGCGACAGGGTGCGTCGGCCGCCTCAGCCCTCGGCGCCGTCCTCGATCAGTGCTGGCAGCGGCGGCGCCAGCCAGACATTGCGGATGCCCGACACCTCGGAGGCAATCAGCCAGGCCAGGGCCGCGTCGCGGATGTCGGCGCCGCTCATACCGACGGGCGTGCTCTCCCACTCGACCGGCACCGTCTTCAGCCAGACGAGCGCGTTCAGCGCCAGATCATCGGGGGTCACGGCGCTCAACGGCGGCAACGAGGCCATGACGGTGCCGGGCGGGATCGGTACCTCGCCGCTCGTCTCGCCGACGACGACAAGCCGGCCCGTGCCCTCGCCATCAAGCGCGGCGCGCCATGCGGCGGTGCCGACCTCGCTGACCGGCGCGGTGATCCGCGTGTCCGAGCGCGAGCGTGGCGTCACGGGGCTCGCCCAGGCCGGGCCGCGCCGCTCGAGCCAGGCCGCCATCCCGCCCCAGAGGATCGAGACGTCGGCGACACCGGCGCTCCGCAGCACCCAGGCCGTGATCGCCGCGCGCCCGATTGAGCTTGCGCTGCCGCTGCGCGTTACCAGCACGAAGGGTCGGTCCGCGCGCAGTCCCGCCTCGGCCAGTTTCCCGTCGAGTGCCGCGCGCGTCTCGCTGGTCGAGGCGATCAGCTCGGCCCAGCGGTCGGGTACCTGCACCGCGCGGGGAATGTAGTCGAGCTGTTCCGAGCCGCCGACGCGCAGGTCGAGGACCTGTGGCCGCTGGCTGTCCAGGATCTGCGCCAGCTCGGCCGCCGTGATGAAGCGTGTGCGACCGGCCTCGGGCGCCACCGCGGTGCTGAGAGCGTCGGCACGGCCCCTACCCTGCAGGGTGGGGGTTTGCGCAAGACCCTGCGCCGCATCGGGCTGGGTGGGTGCGGGCTCTGTCGGCAGCGATGCCTCGGCCGCCGGCGCGCGGGCCCCGGTGCCCGTCGCGTCGCCGCAGGGGATCTCCAGCACCATGCCGATTTCGACCAGCGCCGGATCGGGACCGATCACGTCGCGATTGATCGCGTAGAGCGTGCGGAAGGCCAGCACGTCGCCCAGGAAACGCTCCGCAATCAGGCTGAGCGTATCGCCGCGTTGCACCACATAGGGCGATACGCAACCCGACCTGTTTGCCTGTGCCGAGGCAGGCATCGCGGCGCCGATGATAGCCACGGCGCAGGCGGCGATCCCCAGTAAAGCGCTTCGGAAAGCAGCATCAAACTGCATCAGTGCCCCGCGTTTGCCGACTTCTTAGCCTGCACACATAAAGGATACCGAAGCGCCATCCAATCCGCCTCACAAACGCAAGATCTGTGCCTTGGGGCGGCCCTGTCGCCGCATCGTCGATCCGTTGTCGGCGGGGGTACGGCGGGGGCGCGGCGGGGGGTGCGGCAGGGTGTCTTGGGGACCGACACCGCGGTGATCGGGCCTCGGGAACAGACGCAGATCGTCACCCCACGCGACCGCAAGGCGCCGGCCGAGTTTTGTGCGGCGGGCTGCTTGCGCAGGGTTTCGATATCTGCCATATCGCCGC
>JBCCSW010000232.1:0-6815 GCA_039199465.1 Pseudomonadota bacterium | reverse complement strand
GGATAATCGCCGATCGTCATGGCGGTGACGATCTCCTGGCCGTTGAGGTAGATGGTCAGAGGCCGCTCCTCCACCACCCGCGTGTCGACGCGCCGACCCTCGTGATCGATGCCGCCGACCGCGCGGGTCAATCGCGGATCGTCAGGTGCGGGGGCGATACGGAAGGCGCTGCTGCTCATCGGCTCTCAGGGTCGGCGGGACATTCTGTCCCGGCGCGACCTGACTAGCGGCGCATCATGTGCGCAGGCAACGGTGTTTGTGGAGAAGATCGACGGTCAGCGCGGACGCGCTGCGTCATGGGCGTAGGCGACGTCAGTTGATCTCGCGCGTCGGCAGCGGTGCTGCCCCGTCGAAACCGATAGCACTGACCGAGGTACCGATGGCCGAGCCGCCGAACGTGTTGGCAGGCAGATCGAGCGCCAAGGCGAGGATGGTCATGGCGTCGGGCTGAGCCGCCTCAGCCGAGGACACCACGCTCACCACCTGTGCGGTCAGCACGATGGTCGCGATGAACAGTAGCAGTGCGCGTACCGCGCGTTGAAGTCCGACTTGATGCATTGCTCCCCTCCGGCATGCCGGCTGATACTGAACATGGGTCTTGGGAACACTACGCAGGCATGCAGGATGCCTGATTTGGGCGGTACGGCATAGGGTTACCAAATGCTCACACGTACCGCGTGCCGTATTCAACCTTACGTAGTGGTTTGTCCAGCCAAAGCCTTAATGAACGGTTACCCGGTTGGCGCATTAAGGAAATTGTTTGGCGGGTGAGCGGCCATGGCATGGCTGCAATCGCCCCAATGCAAGGCATCCGTCTCAGGTCGAGACTCAGCGCCATGCGGCGAGAGGCTGGCGGCGCGTCGCAACCTCCCCTATGCCGCGCCCATGACCCAGCCAACGCAGCCTTTTTCGCCCCATGATTCTTGCCCGGGGCCCGGCACATCCACCCCCGCCGCCCGTCCCAGCCGTCGGGGTTTCCTAACCGGCTGCCTCGCCTCGGTGCCGGTCTGGCTGGCTGTTGCCCCCTTCGGCGTCATCTTCGGCACGGTCGCGACCGAGGCCGGCCTGGACCCCACCCAGGTCATGGCCTTCACGCTCATCGTCGTGGCCGGTGCCGCGCAGCTTGCCTCGCTGCAGGTCTTCGTCGACGGCGCGCCGGCGCTCCTCGCCATCTTCACGGGCACCGTGGTGAACCTCAGAATGGCGATGTACTCGGCCGCGATCGCGGTGCGCTGGGACGGCGTCTCGGTCAATTGGCGTATCGCTGCCGCGTGGTTCCTGCACGACCAGGCCTTCGCCCTGTCCATGCGGCGCTATGCCGACCGACCCGACGAGCCGATGCGCGACAAGCTTGGCTTCTACTTCGGCGTCGGGATCACAACGACACTGCTCTGGATCATCGCCACCTGGGTCGGCGTGATCTTCGGCAACGCCATTCCCGAGAGCTGGGACCTCGACTTCGCCGTGCCGGCCAGCTTCCTGGCGATCGCGGCGCCGATGATCCGCGGCACGGCCAACATCGCGGCCGCCGCCGTCGCGGTAGTGGCCTCGGTGGCCTTCGTCTGGCTGCCGCCCGGCCTCAATCTGGTCGTCGCGGCGACCCTTGGCATCGCGGCGGGCATGGCCGTCCAGGGCTGGATGAGCGCGCATAACGGTGGAGACGGGGCATGAGCGAGATCGGCCTTTGGAGCCTCATCATCGGCCTCGGGATCACGACCTACCTGATCCGCTTCTCGTTTCTCGGGATGCTCTCGGGCAGACAGCTACCGAACAGCATGATGCGGGCACTGAGCTTTGTGCCGGTGACCGTCCTGCCGGCGCTGGTCGCGCCGATGATCCTGATGGACGAGGGCCGTTTCATCGCCGACCCACCGCGCATCGTGGCGGCGCTGGTCGGCCTCGCCATCGGCGCCATGCTGCGCCATGTCTTCGCCGCCATCGCGGCGGCGATGATCACCTTTGCCGTCCTGCGCGCTGCCGGGCTGTGAGCTGGATGGCCACGACGGGGTCTGCGTGCGGATCTAGGGCGCTGCCCGATCCTTCAGCAGATCGCGGATTTCGCCCAGCAGCTTCACGTCGTCCGGCGGTTCCGCAGGGGCTTCCGGCTCGGGATCGCCCTCGGCCGAGCGCTTGAGCGCGTTCACGCCGCGGATCACGAAGAACAGGATCCACGCGACGATCAGGAAGGCGATCACGGCGTTGATGAAGACGCCATAGGTGATCACCGCGAGCCCCTGCTCCTTGGCCTGGGTCGCCGATGCCACATCCTGTCCCGACAGATTGAGGAACAGGCCCGAGAAATCGATCCCGCCGGTGAAGAGGCCGATGATCGGGTTGACAATATCCTCGACGAAGCTGGTGACGATCGTCGTGAACGCGGCACCGATGACGATGCCGACACCCATATCGACCACGTTTCCCTTGATGGCGAATTCCCTGAACTCGTTCAGCATAGGCACCTCCTGCGCAAAACCTTGGCAGGACAGAGCATGCTCAACCGTGAATTGAACGCCAGAAGAAACCGTCGGCACGGCCGCCGGGGCCCCGGGCGACACCGGGCGACACCGGGCGACACCGGGCGACACCGGGCCGCACCACGGCCGGCGCCAACCCCTGAGTTGCCCTAGCTGCGGAGCGTACCGCCCGTCGCCTTGGTCACCGCCTCAACGACCTTGGCGGCGACCGCGTCGATCTCGGTCTCGGTGAGGGTCTTGGCGGTCGGCTGCAGGCGCACGGTGAGCGCGAGCGATTTCATGCCCGCGCCGAACTGCGCCTCAGCCGCCGTGCCCTCGAACACATCGAAGATCGCGGCCGAAGCGATCAGCTTCTTTTCCGAGGCGCGCGCGGCACGGAGTGCGGTTTCCGCCTCGACCCGCTCAGGCACGACGAAGGCGAAGTCGCGTTCCACCGACTGCAAGTCCGAGACGACCAGCGCCTGACGGCCCGGCCCCTTCGCTCTGGGGAAGGGTGCAGCCTCCAGGAACACGGTCGCGGCGACTGCGGGGCCCTTCACGTCGAGTGCCGCGATGACGCTGGGATGCAGCTCGCCTAAGGCTGCCAGCACGACCTTCGGGCCAAGCTTCAGCACGCCCGAGCGACCGGGATGGAACCAGGCGGGCGCGTCGCGCGCGACCATCAGCTTGGCCGGATCGAGGCCGATCGCGGCCAGCGCCGCCTCGGCATCGGCCTTGGCGTCGTAGGCATCGACAGGGCGGCGGCCTGCCGACCAGTGCCGCCCGACGGTCTGCCCGGTGCGGATCAGCGCGGCCTCGACCGCCTGTTCGCCGGGCTCGGGGCCGTGGAAGGCCGGCCCGACCTCGAACAGCGCGACCTCGCCGAAGCCGCGCGCCTGGTTCCGCGCCGCCGCCTCGAGCAGCCCCGGCAGGGCCGAGGGGCGCATGACGTTCATCTCGCTGGAGATCGGATTGGCGACATGCATCAGCGGCCCGCCGCCACCGAACAGCGCCGCCGCGTCTTCGCCGACGAAGGTGTAGTGCACGCATTCCACCAGCCCCTGCCCGGCCAGCGCCCGGCGTGCGGCGCGCTGGCGCGTCTGCATCGGGCTCAAGACCGGCCTGGCGACGCCGGCCGCGCGGCGCGGCAGCGGGGCGGCGACCAGCTTGGTCAGCGAGGCGACGCGCGCGATCTCCTCGACGAGATCGGCCTCGCCATGCACGTCCGGCCGCCAGGAGGGCACGGCCACGGCATGGGCGCCGTCGGCATCGGCCGCCCCGACCTCGAAGCCCAGCGCGGTCAGGATGCGCCGCTGCTCGGCCACGGGGATGTCCATGCCAACGAGGCTGACCACCCGGTTCGGGTCCAGCCGACAGGACCGCGCCGTGTCGGGCACCGCGCCGGAGACCTGCACCTCGGACGGCTCGCCTCCGCAGAGATCCAGGATCAGCCGGGTCGCCATCTCGATCCCGTCGCGCGCCGAGGTCGGGTCGACGCCCCGCTCGAAGCGGTAGCGCGCGTCCGAGTTGATCTTCAGCTTGCGCCCTGTCGCAGCGGTCCGGATGGGGTCGAAATAGGCCGCCTCGACCAGCACGTTGACCGTCGCTTCGGTGCAGCCGGTGGCGAGCCCGCCCATCACGCCGCCGATGCTCTCGACTGCGTTCTCGTCGGCGATCACGCACATCGTGTCGTCGAAGGCATAGTCCTTCTCGTCGAGGCCGGTGAGCGTCTCGCCCTGGCGCGACAGGCGCACCGTCAGGCCGCCCTGCACTTTGTCAGCGTCGAACACATGCAGCGGCCGCGCCCGGTCATAGGTCAGGTAGTTGGTCACATCGACAAGCGCCGAGATCGGGCGGAGGCCGATGGCGCGCAGCCGGCGCTGCAACCATTCCGGGCTGGGGCCATTTACGACGCCGCGGATTAGGCGCGCGAAGAACACCGGACAGGCCTTGTCGGCGACGTCCCCGGCCAGCGTCACCGGCACCGGGCACGGAAACGCACCGGGCACAGGCGCGATAGCGGGCGTCTTGATGCGGCCTAGGCCGCGTGCCGCAAGATCGCGCGCGACACCGGCGACGCCCAGCGCATCGGGCCGGTTCGGCGTGATGGCGATCTCGATCACCGCGTCGTCGAGGCCGGCGAAATCCGCGTAGGCGATGCCGAGAGGCGTGTCGGGCGCCAGATCGATGATGCCATCATGGTCGTCCGACAGCATCAGCTCGCGCTCCGAGCAGAGCATGCCGTTGCTCTCGACCCCGCGGATCACGCCGGGCTTCAGATCGACGCCTGTGCCCGGCACATGCGTGCCCGGCGGCGCGAACACGCCGACGAGGCCGGTGCGCGCGTTCGGGGCGCCGCAGACAACCTGCACCTCAGCCGAGGGCTGGTCGGGGCCGTTCGGCCAGGTCTCGACCCGGCAGACGCGCAGCCGGTCGGCATTGGGATGCTGCGTCGCCTCGATCACGCGGGCGATGGAGAAGGGGGCGAGCGCCGCGGCGGGGTTCTCGACGCCCTCGACCTCAAGCCCCAGATCGGTCAGCGCCTCGGTGATCTCGTCGAGGCTCGCTGCGGTGTCGAGATGGTCCCGCAGCCAGGACATGGTGAATTTCATCGAGGCCCCCAACGGCGCGGCAGACGGCGCCGGAGGCCTACCCCATGGCCTGCCCTGCGCCAAGCCCGGCAGCGTCAGGTGGCACGTCGCCGAGGCCGACGCAGACGCCGACGCAGACGCTGGGCGAAAGCGCCGGGCACCGCTCCACCGCCGGGTCGCCGAGGCTCTCCAGCCACGACGCAAGCTCGACACCGCGCTGCATGGGATCGAGCAGGCAGGGATCGAGACCGAGGCGGCGCGCCTCAGCCGCGCGGCCTTGTGGATCGGCCTCGACCGCCTCAACCTCGGCCAGCAGTCGCACAGGGTAGGCGCCGCCGAGCGTCGCGGCGCCGCGCGTCAGCGCAGCGCTGCCGGCATTGGTGAGGTAGCGGAGCATGTCGGACACGGCATGCTCCGGATGGTACTGCACGCCCCAGAGCCGCACGCCGTCCAGCTCGTAGACCATGGCCTGCACCGTGCAATGCGCGTTCGACGCGGTGACCACCGCGCCCGACGGTCGCCGCGTGACGATATCGCGGTGAATACAGGGTGCGTCGAAGACCGCGGGCCGGCCCGCATGCAGCGGGTGGAGGCGACCGGCGGCCGTCAGCGTGAGCGCATTCGCGACCGGCACCTCGATCCCCGCGGGCGAGGCACCTACTGCACCACCGAGGATCACTGTCGCAACCTGCAGGCCCCAGCAGGAGCCGAGCACGGGGATCCCGGCCGCGAACAGGCGCTCGACGAAGGCCCTATGGCGAGCCGCCTCCGCCGCATCGGCCGAGAACGCCACGCCCGAACCGGTCAGCGCCGCGCCCGCGACCCCGTCGAGCGCCGGCAGCGGTTCGGGGAAAAACGGTCGGGCGATCACGATCTCGAACGCAGTGCCGACCACTGGCGCATGGCGGCGGAGGGCGGCCGCATAGGCCTCGGCCGGCGCCATCGGGGCACCGGCGTCGCGCGTGGCCGCGACCAGTTCTGGCGTGTTGCCTTCGACCACCATCACCCGCATCGCCGCCGCTCCTCCCTATCAGCGCCGCGCGGCATGATGGCCGGGACCTCTGATCCGTGGATAGCGGGTGGCGGGCGGTGCAACAACGGCGCCTACCACTGGACCAGCATCGGACCCGTCGACGGGGCCGGCAATTGCGCCCGCACCCATGGCGTCAGCACGGCATCTGAGGGCGGTCGAAGCGCTGCATGACCAACGGGCGGTCCCACGCCGCGCTCTCGATCTCCTCGGACAAGCGAAAGCCGCGCCGCTCATAGAGCCCGCGCGCGGTGTCGAGACCCGCGAAGGTCGACAGCCATGACGCACAGCCGGCATCGTCGATAAACGCGATCGCCCGGTCCATCAGCCGGCTGCCAAGGCCGAGACCCCGCGCGCGCGGCGCCAGCAGGACCCAGCGGATGCGGAGCGCCGCCGACCCCTCCGGATGCGGTGCGCCGTCGACGACGAGCGAGGCCATCAGCCCCCGGTCGTCCGCGGCGCTCAGCACCGCGTCGCGGCCGGGGTCATAGCCCGCCAGGAAGCGGCCCAGCTGTTCCAGCTGATAGCTCTCGAAGCCCGGGCCGAGGCCATGCTCCTCGGCGTAGAGCCGGGCATGCATGAGGCCGATCTCGGCGATCAGCCCCGGCCTGATGCCGTGATCGATCGCGACGGTGGTCAGCGCGACAGGCCGGCGTGCAGGGCCGGCACATCGAGTGCCGCGAAACCGTAGTGCCGAAGCCACCTGAGGTCGCTCTCGAAGAACGCGCGCAGATCGGGGAT
>JBCCSW010000231.1:0-6815 GCA_039199465.1 Pseudomonadota bacterium | reverse complement strand
GCTGGATGTCACGATCCAGGCGCAGATCCTCGAACTGATCGCCGGGCTGCAGGCGCGCCTTGGTATGGCGGTGATCCTGATCACCCATGACCTTGGCGTGGTGGCCGAGACGGCCGACTACGTGGTGATCATGTATGCGGGCCGCGTGGTCGAGCAGGGCAGTGTCACGCAGGTGTTCGAGGACCCGCAGCACCCCTACACGCTGGGCCTGCTGGCCTCGGTGCCGCGGCTGGACGAGACGACGGCGCGCCTCTCGACCATCGAAGGCTCGGTGCCGAGCCCTTTCGCGCTGACCGACGGTTGCCGTTTCGCCCCCCGCTGTCCGCTGGCCGAGCCGCGCTGCCACGCCGAAGCGCCCCCCGCCAAGCCGATCGAGCCGGGCCATGTCGCGGCCTGCTGGAAGGCGCCGATCGAGGAGTATTTCGACGCGGCCGACATCCAGCCTGCCGAACCGCTCTCGGCCGCGGGGCGCGCGCCGTGACCGAACCGCTGCTGCAGCTCGACCGCGTCGTGAAGCACTTCCCGATCCGCAAGGGCCTTGTGCTCGGCCGCACCGTCGGCCAGGTCCGCGCGGTCGATGGCGTGTCGCTCAGCCTTGCGCGCGGCGAGACCCTGGCGCTGGTCGGCGAGTCGGGCTGCGGCAAGTCCACCACCGGTCGGTTAGCACTCCGCCTGATCGAGCCGACCTCGGGCACCATCCGCTTCGACGGCGAGGACATCACCGGGCTTGGCACCGCGGCGATGCGCGCGCTGCGCCGGCGCATGCAGATCGTCTTCCAGGATCCGTTTGCCTCGCTCAACCCGCGTCTGACCGTCGGCCAGATCCTGGCCGAGCCGCTGGTGCTCCACGGCCTCGCCACCGGTGCCGCGCTGGAGGCGCGCATCCGCGATCTGCTGGAGGTCGTTGGCCTGCGCGGCTATCACGCGGCGCGCTATCCGCACGAGTTCTCGGGCGGGCAACGCCAGCGCATCGGCGTGGCGCGTGCCGTCTCGACCAATCCCGACCTGATCGTCTGCGACGAGCCGGTCTCGGCCCTGGATGTCTCGATCCAGGCCCAGGTCGTGAACCTGCTGCAGGACCTGCAGGCCGAGTTCGGCCTAGCCTATCTGTTCATCGCGCATGACCTGGCAGTGGTGAAGCACATCGCCGACCGGATCGCGGTGATGTATCTCGGCCGCCTGGTCGAGGTCGCGGACAAGCGCACGCTCTACGCCGATCCGCGCCACCCTTACAGCCAGGCGCTGCTGGCCGCGGTGCCGAGGCCCGAGCCCAAGAAGCAAAACCGGCCCGTGCTGGCGGGCGACGTGCCGAGCCCGGCCGCCCCGCCGCCCGGCTGCACCTTCCACCCCCGCTGCCCGATGGCCGAGGACCGTTGCCGCCATGAGGTGCCTGCACTCCGTCAGGTCGCAGGGCGCGCCGTAGCCTGCCATTTCGCCGAGCGCACGGGCAGCATCGCCACCACGCTGAACAGCCAGCCAGCCGACCCGGCCGCAGCGGCCAGGCGCGCCCGTCGCCTCGCCCTGCTCGGCCACAAGACCGGAGTGCCTGCATGACGACGCCTGCTACTGGCCCTGCTACTGGCCCTGCCACTGGCCCTGCCGCAGCGCCGGGACGCCGCCTGATCCGTGCCGCCCATATCATCGCCTTCCAGGACGGGCGGCACGTGCATCTGCGCGACGGCTGCCTGGTGACCGAGGGCGACGTGATCGCCCATGTCGGCCCCAGCTTCGACGGACCGGCAGACGAGATCATCGATTGGCCCGGCATTGTCACGCCCGGCCTGATCAACACCCATGCGCACATCGCTGGCAGCCCGCTCGACAAGAGCTTCGTGGAGGATCGCGGACCGCGGCAGTTCTACCTCTCGGGCCTGTTCGAGTTCCTGCCCGCCCGCGAGCGCGCGATGACGCCCGAGGCGCCCGGCGCCTGCATCGACTTCTCGGTTCCCGAGCTGCTCACCACCGGCACCACGACGATCATGGAGATCGGTATCCGGGGCGAGAAGACCATCGAGGCCTGCACCCGCCACGGGCTGCGGGCCTATGTCGGCCAGGGCTTTCGCAGCGGCCGCTGGTTCACCGATGACGGCAAGACTGTGCAATACCAGTGGTTCGAGGACGAAGGGCGCGAGGCTTTCGAGGGATCGGTCGCCTTCTGCGAGGCGCATGAGAACACCCATGACGGGCTGATCAAGACCTTCATCACCCCGATGCAGATCGACACGGTGACCGAGGCGATGCTGAAGCGCTCGAAGGACGCTGCGCGCGATCTGGGCGTGCCGCTGGCCCTGCATGCGGCGCAGTCGGTCAACGAGTTTCAGGAGATGGCGCGCCGCACCGGCATCACGCCGATCGAATGGCTGCGCGATATCGGTTTCCTCGGCCCCGAGCTGATCATGGGCCACGCGATCATCCCGGGCGAGGGGAGCTGGGCCAACTGGAACGGCTCGGACGATATCGGCATCCTGGCCGATACCGGCACGCATGTCGCCCATGCCGCCTGGGTGTTCTGCCGCCGCGGCATCGCGATGGAGAGCTTTGCGCGCTATCGCGAGCGCGGGGTGAACATGACCATCGCGACCGACACCTGCCCGCAGTCGATGCTCGAGGCGCTGCGCTGGACGGCGGTGATCTCGAAGGTGGTCGACCGCAGAACCGAGACGGCGACCGCCGCCGATGTGTTCGAGGCGGCCACTCTAGGCGGCGCGAAGGCGCTGGGGCGCGACGATCTGGGCCGCATTGCGCCGGGCGCCAAGGCCGACCTCATCCTGTGGAAGGGCGCCAGCCTCTCGATGACGCCGCTGCGCGATCCGCTGAAGAACATCGTCTTCAACGCCGCGCCTGGCGACATCGACACCGTGATCGTCGCCGGCCGCATGGTGGTCGAGGGCGGCCAGGTGCCGGGCTTCGACGAGACCGCCGCCTGCGCCAAGCTGCAGGGCGCCGCCCAGGCGATGTGGGACAATATGGGCTCGGGCGACTGGGCGGGCCGCACGGTCGACGCGCTGTCCCCCCAGAGCCTGCCGCCATTCCGATAAGATCAGACGACGTGACCGAAGAGGAGAACGACAATGCGTCCCACCACCATCGCTCTCGCCCTCGTGGCTGCCCTCGCCCTGCCGGCGGCGGCGAAGGACAAATATACCGTCGCGCTCGACGGGACGTTCGCACCGCATGCCATGCCGAAGCTCGGCGGCGGGGTCGAGGGCTTCAATGTGGACCTCGCTACCATGATCGGGGAGCGGTTGGGCGTGGAGATGGATATCGTCGCCACGCAGTGGTCGGGTATCCTGCCCGGCCTGCAGGCGGGCACCTATGACTTCGTCGTGGCGCCGACGACGATCACCGAGGAGCGGGCGCAGAACCTGCTGTTTACCGAGGGGTACCTGAACACCGATTTCCAGTTCCTCGTGCGGGCCGATGCGCCCGAGATCACCGACCTTGACGGCTTCAAGGGCAAGACCATCGCGGTCAACAAGGGCTCGGCCTATGACAGCTGGGCGCGCGAGCTGGAGGAGGAGATCGGCTGGACGGTGGAGAGCTATGGCACCAATACCGACGCGGTGCAGGCCGTCGTCTCGGGCCGCGCCTTCGCCAACGTCGCGGGCAACACGGTGACGGCCTTCGCGGCCAAGCAGAACCCGGGGGTCAAACTCAGCTTCCTCTACTCCACCGGCAAGGTCTGGGGCATGCCATTCCGCAAGGAGGACGACGAGCTTCGCCGTACCGTCGAGGCGGTGATCGAGTGCATGAAGGAGGACGGCACCATGGCCGCATTGTCCGAGAAGTGGTTCGGCGTCGCACCCGACGCGGGCTCGGCCGCCGTCACGCCGGTCAAGGGCTGGGGCCAGCCGGATTTCGAGGGCTATGTCGACGACGGCCACGCACCGAGCTGCTAACCTCTTCCAGGCGCGAGGCGCCGATGGGCGCTGGCATCTCGCGCGCGCCGCAACACTGCGATGCCCGGGCCGACCCCGGGCATGCGCACCCCCAAGACGACCCCCCGAGGCCAGGCCTGCCATGACCACCAACGACTGGATCCGACCGGCATGAGCAATGCGCTCGAGCTTGCCGGCGTCACCAAGCGCTTCGGCGATTTCCGGGCGCTGGACGGGGTGGACCTTCGCGTCCGGACGGGCGAACTGGTGTTCCTGATCGGCCCCTCGGGCTCGGGCAAGTCGACGCTTCTGCGCTGCTGCAACCTGCTGGAATGCCCCGATCAGGGCGCAGTCCTGCTTGAGGGACGCAACATCGCCGGGCCCGGTATCGATCTTGACGCCACGCGCCGGCGCATCGGCATGGTGTTCCAGGCGTTCAATCTCTACCCGCATCTCGACGCGCTGGGCAACGTCACGCTGGCGCTCCGCAAAGTCCTGCGCCTGCCGCGGGCCGAGGCCGAGGCCAGGGGCCATGCGGCGCTTACCCGTGTGGGTCTGGCCGACAAGGCGCGCAATCGACCGGCCGAGCTGTCGGGCGGTCAGCAGCAGCGCGTCGCCATCGCTCGGTCCATGGCGCTGGAGCCGCAGGTCATGCTGTTCGACGAGCCCACATCGGCGCTCGATCCCGAGCTGGTGGGCGAGGTCCTGAGCGTCATGCGCGAGCTGCGCGCCGACGGCATGACGATGATCGTCGTCAGCCACGAGATGCGCTTCGCCCGCGAGGCCGCCGACCGCGTGGTGTTCATGGATAGCGGCCGCATCGTCGAGGAGGGTACGCCCGAGGCGCTGTTCTCCGCCCCCCGCTCGGAACGGCTGCGGAGCTTCCTGGCCCGGGTCGCCGCCTGATGGGCGACTTCTCCGACGCCTTCCTGAACGCCCGCGTTCTGGCCCGATACGCACCGGATATCCTGCAGGGCGTCTGGGTCACGCTGGCCCTGTCGGTGCTGATTGTCCTGTCCGGCACGCTGCTCGGCCTGGCCCTTGCGGCGTTGCGCGCGCTGGGCCCGCTGCCGCTGCGCCTGCCTGTGATCGCCTTTGCCGACATCTTCCGCGCGCTGCCGCCGCTGGTACTGATCCTGATCGCCTATTTCGGCCTGCCCTCGGTCGGGGTGTTCATGTCGAGCTTCACGGTCCTGTTCGTGGTGCTGACGCTGGTCCTCGCCGCCTTCGCCGAGGAGATCTTCTGGGCCGGCATCACCTCGGTGCCCAAGGGGCAGTGGGAAGCGGCGCGCTCGACCGGGCTCTCATCCGCGCAAACACTGGTCTGGGTCGTGCTGCCCCAGGCGGTGCGCCTCGCCATCCCGCCGCTCACCAACCGGGCCATCGCGGTCACGAAGATGACGGCGCTCGGCACAGTGATCGGCGTCTCGGACATCCTCAACCAGGCGACGACGGCACAGTCCTTCTCGGGCAACGCCTCGCCGCTCTTGCTCGCGGCCGTCGCCTATATCGCGATCTTCCTGCCGCTTGTTGTGCTGTCGCGCTGGCTCGAGACCCGCTTTGCGTGGAGGCGGGTCTGATGCAGGCCTTCGCCGATCAATTCCTGAACCTGGAGATCATGGCGGCCGCCTGGCCGACGATCCTGACGGGCCTCGGCATGACGCTGGTGCTCTGTGCGGTCGTGGTGCCGCTGGGGCTTGCCGGCGGGCTGGCGACGGCCATCGCGGCCAATTCGCAACGGCGCTGGCTGAGATGGCCGACAGTCGCGCTGATCGACTTCTTCCGCGCGATCCCACCCTTGGTGCTGCTGATCTTCGTCTACGCGGGGCTGCCCTTCGCAGGCGTCAGGCTGGACCCGTTCATGGCGGTGGCCTTCGCCTTTCTCCTCAATAATTCAGCCTATTACGGCGAGATCTTCCGCGCGGGCTTGATCTCCGTGCCCGCCGGACAGCTTGAGGCCGCACGGTCCACAGGGCTCGGCCATGGGCAGGCGCTTGCCTATGTGGTGCTGCCCCAGGCCTTGCGGAACGTCCTGCCGGACCTCGTGTCAAACACGGTCGAGGTGGTGAAGCTGACCTCGCTCGCCTCGGTCGTCAGCCTGTCCGAGATGCTGCATGCGGCGCAGCTCGCCCGTTCGGTGACCTACAACACCTCACCCATCGTGCTTGCGGCGCTGATTTATCTCGCCATGCTCTGGCCGGTGGTCCGGCTGATCAGCCGCTTCGAGCGCAGGCTCGCGTCTTGAAGTTCGAGCGCAGGCTCGCGTCGTGAAGGAGGATGGCGATGCGTGAGATCGTGATCGGGGCGGCCCAGATGGGCCCGATCCAGAAGGCCGACAGCCGCGAGGCGGTGGTCGACCGGATGATCGCATTGCTCGACCAGGCGGCCGGGGCGGGCTGCGGCCTCGTCGTCTTCCCCGAGCTGTGCCTGACCACCTTCTTTCCGCGCTGGTGGATGGAGGAGCAGGCCGCGGTCGATGCGTGGTTCGAGACCGCCATGCCGAACGCCGCGACGGCGCCGCTGTTCGACCGCGCCCGCGCGCATGGCATCGCGATCAGCCTGGGCTATGCCGAGCTGACCCCGGAAGGACGGCACTTCAATACGCAGATCCTGACCGATGCGCAGGCCGAGATCATCGGCAAGTACCGCAAGGTGCATCTGCCGGGCCATGTCGACTTCGACACCGAGCGCGCCTTCCAGCACCTTGAGAAGCGGTATTTCGAGCCCGGCGATCTGGGCTTTCCGGTCTGGCGCAACCTGAATGCCTGGATGGGCATGCTGATCTGCAACGATCGGCGCTGGCCCGAGGCGTACCGCGAATTGGGCCTGCAGGGCTGCGAGCTGGTGCTGCTCGGCTACAACACGCCCTCGGTCAATAGCCAGAAGGGGGCCGAGGGGCTGGAGAAGCGTCTCTACCACTCCGAGCTGTCGATGTGT
>JBCCSW010000230.1:0-6939 GCA_039199465.1 Pseudomonadota bacterium | reverse complement strand
GCGGTCGCCGTGGCGATCCGGTCCACCTCCACGGCACCGAGGGCTTCCACCGCCTCGTCCGCGCTCTCGACCACCGCTTCTGGCAGGGCGGCCGCGATCGTGCTGGCCGCAGGCGGTACCGCCTGTTCGACGGGCGTCTCGACGGGCGTCTCGACGGCGGTCAGCGCGTCCTCGACCGGTGCCGTCACGTCGGGGGTGGCGTCGACGGGCGCCTCGGCAAGCGCCGCGGCTTCCGGTTGGATCGTGTCGGGCGCCTCGGCCGGCGCCTCACTGTCGGCCGGGTCGGACGCGGCGTCGGTCATGGCCTCGGCCGGGGACAGCGTGTCGGTCAGCGGCGCATCGACCGCGCCCGCCGAGGGTGGCGACCCGCCGACCGCGCCCATCGAGATGTCCATGCCCCCACGCCCGCTGCCGATCGCCCCGACCCGATCCGCCGACAGCACCAGCGCCAGCAGCGCCGCCACATGCAGCATCAGCGCTACGACGACCGCCGTCAGGATATGCCGGGACCTGAGCTCCATTAAGCGCCGTCGCGGTCGATCACCGTCAGCAGACGGATCGAGGCGAAGCCAGCCCCGCGCAGGCGCTCCATCAGCGCCACAAGCTCAAAGGCCGGCAGGCGACCGTCGGCCTTGATGCGCAGGCTCGACACGCGGCGCCCGGCGAGGGCCTCCAGCATCGCCGGCTCCGCCATCACGACGTTGTCGAGCGCGAGACTGCCATCGGCGCCGACCGCGATCAGCGGGTCCTCGACGCTGGCCTCGCCCTCGCTGGCCGAGCGCGGCGGCACGATCTCGAACGGATCGGCGGCGGTCAGCTGGCCCGCGACCATGAAGAAGATCAGGAGAAGAAAGACGATGTTGACGAGCGGCAGCAGCCGGTCCTCGTCACCGGCGCGCGCGTGCTGCCTGCTCATCCGGCGGGGCGGGCGCGTCACGGCGCGTCTCCCATCAGCGCGATGTTGCGCACGCCGGCGGCGGCGACGGTGTCCAGCAGGTCTACCATCCGCTGCATCTCGACATCAGGCCTTGGCCGGACAAGGACGCGCTGCTCGGGATCACGCTCGATCCGGCCGGCGAGCTGGTCGCGCAGCGCCTCGTCGCTCAGCGCCACGCCGGACAGGCGCGGGCCATCGGCCGTCAGATCTAGCAACAGCGCCCCCTCAACGCCCGACGCCCCAAACCCGGCGGGCGCCGAGGTCAGCCGGATCGAGCGCCAATCCAGAAAGCTCGAGGCCAGCATGAAGAAGATCAGCAGGATAAAGACGACGTCGATCAGCGGCGTCAGCGAGATCCGCAGGCGCCGACGCGGCCTACTCGCCAGCCGTTGCGGCACGCAGGGGTCGTAGGTCATCGCCGATCCTCTCGCTCACCCCATCGCCATGGAGCCCGTCGCCATAGGCTCCCTCGACACCGCTCAGCGCCTGCCGATCGATCGAGAACAGGCCGGCGAGGCCGGTGTCGATCTGCACCTCGACGCGCTCGATCCGGCGCTCGAACCAGTTGACGGCGGCCACCACGGGGATCGCGACCGCCAGACCTACCGCCGTGGTCATCAGCGCCTGCCAGATGCCGCCCGACAGGATGGCAGGGTCGACCTGACTGCCCGCCGTCTCGAGCGCTGCAAAGGCTTCGATCATGCCGAGCACGGTGCCGAAGAGGCCCAGCAGGGGTGCGAGCGCCGCGATCACCTCGAGCGGGCGCATCCAGCCGCGCAGGCTCTCAAGGCGCAACGTCGCCTCGCGGAAGCAGGCCTCGCGCACCCGGCCCTCGCTCTGCCCTGCGGCGATGCCGCGGATCGCGAGGCCGAGCACGCCGGCGGCGGGGCTGCGCGCCCTGTCCGTCACCGCGATGGCCGTGTCGAGCTGCCCGGCGCCGAGCAGATGCAGCGCGCGGTCAGCCTCGCGCCGCCGCCCGACACCGGCCGACGAGAACTGCACCAGCTTGGCCAGCACGATGCCCAGCGCGAAGACCGACATCACCGCGAGGATGGCAACGACCGGACCGCCGAGCAGCAGGAGGTCGAGCGCCTGCAGTCCGATCGACAGCGCATCCTCCGCCGGCGCCGCATCGTCGACCAGCGTGGCCCCGTCGACCAGCGCGGCCCCATCGACCAGCGCGGCCCCGTCTACCAGCGCGGCCCCGTCGACGGGTGCCGTGCCGTCGACGGCATCGGCCGCCCCGGGGGTGCCGGGGGCTGCGGCCTCGCCAAGCGGCGTCGCGGCATTCTCGACAGCCGTTTCGCCGGTGGTGGTCGCTGTCGTATCCGTGGTTGTCGTGCCATCGGCGGTGGTGCCGGCGCCCGCGCCACCGTCCGCGCCGGTGCCGGTCCCCGTCACGACGCCTGTTTCGGTATCGCTCATGGATGGGTGCTCACTTCACGAACTCGGCATCGGCGCGCGAAGCCGTGGTGATGAGGCCGAGACAGTCGGGTGCCTCGGTGTCGGCGGTGCAGGTGACAACATCGTTCAGCAGGATCCGCCCGATCCCGGTGCACTCCAGCCCGTCCATCGAGAACACCTTGACGGTCGTCTTTCCGGCCCGCAGCGGCGCCATCTCGACGGCGAGCCGGCGCGAGATAATCCCCTCGCGGTCGAACATGACCAGATCGAGCGCCAGCGCCTCGAAGCTGAGCGGTGTGGTGTTCTGCAGCAGCATGAAGGCCTGACAGGCTGTTCCCTCGTCCTGCAGCTTGTTGAGCTCGACCGTCACGAGGCCGTCCTCGGCCTTCGAGGCAGCGGTTCCGAGCAACAGCAACGCCATGGCGCCAAACGCGACGCGTCTCATGCGGCATCCTCCGACAGTGGTTCGGCGACGAGGCGCCTGCGGGTGCTGGCCGGTGCGTGCTGGCGATCGGGCACGGCTCTTGCCGCAACTGCGATGGCCGCGGCAAGGGCCAACATGCTGAATTCCGCAACCGCGACCGCGGTCGTCGGCATCAGCGAGGCGCGGCCCTCGTCGAACAGCAGGCGGGCGACCGGCGCGAGCGCGAGCAGGGCGGCCGTCGCCCCCATCAGCGCGCGCAACGCCGAGCGGTCATCGTTGCGCCAGGCGCCAAACACGGTCGCGAGCACCCAGACCGGGAAGCACACGAAGCCGAGCGCGAAGACCCTGCCGGTGGTGTCCGGCAGCAGGTGATGGGCCGTCAGCACCGCAGCTGAGGCAAGCGGAAGGCCCGCCATCGCGCCCACGGTCGCGCCCGCGAGCCAGGGGGCGACGGGTGCCTTCTGCTGCGCCCGACGCTCCAGCCAAATGATCGTGCCGCTCGCCGTCACCAGGCTGAGTGCGAGACCCAGCACGGCATAGAGTGCCTTCATCGCCAAACCGCCGAAGCTGCCGAAATGCAGCGGCGTCAGCGCGAGATAGATCCGCCCACCGACCGAGTCGCCGACCGAGCTGACCTTGCTCAACTCGCCGGTGGCGAGGCTGTAGGCATGCGTCTCGAACCACTCCAGATCGTCGTCGCGCAGTACGCGGAAGCGCGCCTCGCCGCCGGCGTCGCCCCAATTGCCGATCTCGACGCTGGCCGGGATGGCATCCGGGACACGGACGCCGATATCGGCCAGCATCGCGTCCAGCGAGGCCATCTGGACGGCGACGCCGGTCTCGGCCGGCCGTTCGCCCAGCACCGCGGCCACCGCCTTGTCGCGGTCACCCCCGAACGAGGCGAGCGCCACCACTGAAAGCAGCACGCCACCCAGGCCGAGGATGGCGCCGCTGAAGGCCAGCGTGGCATGGAACGGCAGCCCCCATACCCCGAGCACGTTGTGCGCATCGGTCCAGGCCAGGCGGCGCGAGCGGAAGGGCCGGAAGACATGCAGGTTGCGGAAGATCTTGGCGTGGATGGCCACGCCGGTGACGATCGAAAGCAGCATCAGGACGCCGCCGAAGCCCACCAGATAGCGGCCGAACGGACCGGGGATGTGGAGGTCGGTGTGCAGGTTGCGCAGGAACCGCCCCGCACCCTGTGCATAGGGGCCAAGATGCGCGCCGGTCGTGCCGTCGAACTCCTCCCAAACCGGCACGCCGCCATGCACCCCATGGATCAGCATAATCGTCGGCCGAAACTCCTGCGGCAGCAGCACGAAGAACGAAGACGGCAGGCCGATCGCCTCGTCACCGGCTGCGGTCGCCAGCGCTGCATCCAGGGCCGGCACGCCGGGCGGCATGGCCGAGCGTGCTGCGTCGCGCTCCCACGGCTCGAGCTCGGCGAAGAACAGCGCCGCAATCCCGGTGAATGCGACGGCGAACAGGAACACACCCAGGATCGCCCCTGTCCCGGAGTGGATGTCGAACAGCCTTATGCGGGTCTGCTGGTGCATGCGCTCATCCGCCCGATGCTGCGAGAACGGTCAGAACTATCGATGCCGCGGCCAGCCCGCCGACGCGCTGTAGCGCCTGCTTGGCGCCATCGGCCATCAGACCCCAGACGAGCACGGCGACCCAGACCAACGGCGCCGACAAACCCGCCAGGAACATCGCATCGATCTCCGCCATCGGTGCCATGGCCGCCACGGCTGCCGCCGTGCCAAGCGCCGAGGGCACGCTGAGCAGCATCACCGCCGCGGTCTGCCCGGCACCAAGGGCCGGTCTCTTCGGCGACGCCACCACGGCTAGGGCGCCCCGATGAGCGCCGCGAGCACTGCGACCGCCAGCGCGGCGGCCGGGAGCGCCTTCAGCACCTTATCGGATAGCGGGGCGATGAGGGTGCAGAGGGCACCTGCAGCCATGAAGATGGAAAGCGCGATCGCGATGCCGATCTCGGCGCCGAACAAGTCGATCCAGACGGCTGTGCAGGTGAACAGGGCGAGCCCTGCGAGCGGCCGTTCGGTCGAGCGCACCGGGTCCTGAACACCCGGCCCCGCGGCGCGGCGCGCGACGATGCTGTACCAGGCGGTCGCCGCGCAGGTCGCCGCCGTCGCCGCCGTGATGCCGCCCCCGCCGCTCACCCGCGGACACCGAGGGCTGCACTGGTCGTCCGATCGACATAGCGAGACGGCGCCCGGGCGCTTCGGCTGCACATCGAGGCGTGGAGACAGCGACTCGGCATACCGATCGGTTCCTTCAATCCCTCAGCCATCGTCGCGGAGATCGCCCCCGGTTCGAGCATTGCGTTGAGGGAAGAACCTGGCGTCGTGAGCTGGGGACTTCCAATGAACCGCCGATGAGCCCGCAGCTTTACGGCCAGTCTCGACGACCCTGGGCGCCACTTAGCCCAATTGGTACCGCCAGCAAAGCGGCGATGCCGCATGCCACCCTTCTGCAACGCGGCATGCGCGCTTGCGCCGCGACGACACGAAAGGCTTACGCTCGCAAGCGCCTAACAGAATTGACATGTCCGAGTGAAAAAGTCAGCTTTTCTCCGCCAGCCATCGCGCCCGTCGCGACAGCCCGCCGAGACCAGCGAGACCAGAGCGGACCCAGCCAATCCATCTTCAGCGACCGGACCGGCCGACACCACCCCCCGATGCCTCGCGATCGCCGCGTCACGCATCGTCCCTGCTGCACCGACTGGCGGCGGGATCTGTCGGTCATCGGTCCACCACACGGTCGAGGAGGCAGTACAATGACGATGATCGAGACGATGACCGCCAGCGGTGTCGAGCGCGAGGCCCGCGACGCGGACCGCACCCCCGTGCACCGTGCCACCGATCTGACCCGCGGTGGCGATCTGACGCGGATCGTGCATGGCGGCCAGATCTACACGTTGCGCATCACGCGGCAAGGCAAGTTGATCTTGACGAAATGACCACGCGCGCAGAGCGCCGCGGCGGCGCGCCGGTCGGCTATCTCGAGGATATCGGGACGGTCGAGGCCAACGCCGTCATGTATATGCGGCTGTGGTGTTCGGGCCCCGAGGCGCAGGCGGCGGTTTGGAAGGACTTTGCCGAGGCGTTCGGTGGCCGCGAGGGCGCCGAACACATGCGCAGTTTCGAGGCGCTGATGACGATGTTGGTGCAGCATGCCCGCCGGCCGCTGATGCGCCACTCGGTCTCGTGCCGGTGCCTCGGCGCGGATGAATGCGCCTTCGCCCATCTGGTGGGTGCAGCGATGGACGGCGATCTGGAGCAGGCCGCGATGATGGCGGCACTAATCGTGCGTCCCGACGCCGCAACGACGATTGCATATCAGACCGAAAAGGTTGGTATAAGCCTCGCACAAATAACGCGGCGTGACTCGATGGTTTCTCTCGACACCGAGAAAGCAACGCACGCCGCAACCTGTGTTCGACACTAAAGGGAGACCACCATGAAGCCCGGTATACTTGCGAGTGCTTCGATCGCAGCGCTTGGACTGGCGCCTGCTCTGAGCCAAGCGGTCGAGCGGAGCGCCGTGATCGAGAATTACGGCGACATTGCACAGGCTGGTTACGAAGACAGCCTGACCACCGCACAGACGCTGGGCGCTGCCATCGACGCCTTCCTGGCAGGCCCGAGCGCAGAGACGCACCAGGCTGCCAAGGACGCATGGCTGGCCGCGCGCGTCCCCTATCAGCAGACCGAGGTATTCCGCTTCGGCAACGCCATCGTCGACGACTGGGAAGGCCGGGTGAATGCCTGGCCGTTGGACGAGGGGCTGATCGACTATGTCGCCGAAGAGGGCGCGACTGACGAGAACCCCTATGGCGGTCTGAACATCGTCGCGTCGACCACGCTTGAGGTGTCGGGCGAGACCATCGACGCGACCGAGATCACCGCCGAGCTGATCGACCAGCTCCACGAGGTCGATGAGATCGAGGCCAACGTCTCGATCGGCTATCACGCCATCGAGTTCCTGCTCTGGGGTCAGGATTTGAACGGGACCGGGCCCGGTGCCGGGGCGCGGTCGTGGACCGACTACGCCGCGGGCGATGCCTGCACCAACGGCAACTGCGACCGCCGCGGTCAGTATCTGAAGGTCGCGACCGACCTGCTGATCACCGATCTGGAATACATGGCCG
>JBCCSW010000229.1:0-6954 GCA_039199465.1 Pseudomonadota bacterium | reverse complement strand
CGGCCGCGAAGCGACCTCCCCACATTGTGTTCGCAGCGTCAGCCTGTTGCCCGGCGTCGCCGGTCGTCGACGGGTTCAGGTTTTCATCGACCACACTATTCTCTGGCATCGTTTTCGTCCCGACCGTCTCAGGAGATCGCGCCATGCGCCGTGACCATCAGGCTGCTCGACGTCAGCGGCCCGTGCTTTCCGCTTTGCTCTATAGCGCTGTCGCGACCGCCGCAATCGGCATGGGTGCCGTGGCGTTCCCATGGTCGGCGCCCGCGCTGGCAGGGCCGATCGGCGACGAGGCCCGTGCCGAGATCCGGGGCCTGGCCGAGACGGCGCTGCCGAACCTGGTGGTCCATGACGAACCGCGCGGCCCCTGGGGCACACCGTTCAAGACCGGCGAGGATGTGGAGATGACGCTGGCCGACTTCAGCGGCGAGGTCGTGGTGCTGAACCTTTGGGCCACCTGGTGTCCGCCCTGCCGCGCCGAGATGCCGTCGCTCGACCGCCTCGCCGGTGCGCTGGACGGCACGGGTGCGACCGTGGTGACGCTGTCGACCGATCGCGGTGGCGCGCCGAAGGTCCGCGACTTCTTCGAGGACGTCGGCATCGCCAACCTCGAGATCTATGTCGACAAGGCCAACCGCTTGCCGCGCGAGGCGGCGGTGTTGGGACTGCCGGTCACCATGATCCTGGATCGCGACGGCCGCGAGATCGCCCGGTTGACCGGCGACGCGGAATGGGACGCACCCGAGATCGTGTCGATGATCAACCGGATCACGGCGATGACATCAACCGACCAGAAGAAGGCCGATGCCGCCGACCGGCTCGACGACGCCGCCGCTGCCGCGGTCCCCGCAGGCTCTGCCCGCTCTGCCCGGCCGGTGTCGGCGGGGGAGCGGCGCTATCTGGAGCGCAGCCCCCTCTCCGGCACGGCGCTGTGATCGGGGCCGTGATCGCCAGCTAGATCGGCAGTGGCGGGCGCGGCGATGCCGAAGACCATGCGCCGCAGCAGCCCGTCGCGGTCGACGAAGTGGTGCTTCATCGCGGCCGCCACATGCACGCCGATGATCAGCAGCATTGCGATGCCGGCGTAGAAGTGGACGGCCTTCAGCGCCTTGTCGAGCGGATCCGACCCCGGCACGAAGGGATCGGGCAGTTCGAACACGCCGAACACCATGTTCTTGACGCCATAGAGATCCTGCAGCGGCGAGGCCGAGGACATCAGCCAGCCCGAGACCGGCAGCACGATCATGAGGACATAGAGCGCGATATGGGCGCCCTCGCTTGCGGTGTGCTGCCAGCGCGGCATCTCCACCGGATCGGGCCGCGGGTTCTTCCAGCGCCAGGCAATACGCGCCAGCACCAAGACGAAGGCGACGAAGCCCCAGCTCTTATGCGTCTGGGTATAGGCAAAGCGGTCGTAGAGGTCGGTGACCACGTTCACCATGTAAAGGCCCATCGCGAGCTGGAACAGGATCACAATCGCGGCGGCCCAGTGCATCAGGCGGTGCACGAGGCCCCAGCCCTCGCGTGTGTTCATCATCGTCATCTGGCGATCTCCGGTCACAGGGTGATCAGGGACGGCTGGCATCGACGGTTTGCTGACCAGCGTCGGCGACCAGGGTGAAATCCACGCGGACACGGTCGCCAATGGTTACGAAGGCAGACATCGGGCCGAGGCCGAGGCCAAAGCCCCGGCGGTCGATCTCGAGAGAGCCCTGGGCCATCACGCGGCTTGGCCTGCCGCCCGGGCCCGGTACCTCGGCAAGGCGGATCTCGGTGATGATCGTCTTTTCGCGACCCTTGATGGTCAACGTGCCGAGGGCTTCGTAGGTTCCCGGGCCGGTCGGCTGCAAGGTGAGCAGTTGATAGACGGCATCGGGATGGTTTTCGCTGTCGAACCACTCGATCGACGTGGCGAAGGCGCTTTCCAGCGCATTGCCGAGCTCGATGCTGCCCGTATCGATCGTCAGCATCAGTTCAGTCGCTTCCGGCTGGGCCGGGTCGAACCGCCCATCGCCCTGGAAGCTCGCGAAGAAACCCGATGCCGGGTTGCCCGCCCGCTCGTAGATGAAGCCGATGCGGGAATCCGCGGGATCGGCTTGCCAACCGGTCGCGCCGGCAGGGCCGACCGGGGCGAGGGCCGCGAGCGCAAGGCCCAGCACCGTCGCATAGCGTCGTATCGAGGATGAGGCGCGCATCGTTCCGGTGCTCCCGTTCAGTCGGTTTGCCTTTTGGCTGCCGGTCCCGCTCCCTTTCCGACCGCCCTCACGGCGGCCGGAAAGGGCGTTCGGTTTGGCCGTCAGTCCACAGGGCTCATTTCAAGGTCGACCTGGATCGGGATCACCGTGCCGATGGCCGGTGCGCCGTAGTTCATGCCGAACTCGGTACGATCGATCTCGCCGTTGATGGTGAAGCCCGCGACCATCTTGTCGGGGTTGAAGGGCGAGGGGGCGAGCTTGTTCAGCTTGGCATCGAAGCTCACCGGCTGGGTGACGCCCAGCAAGGTCAAGTCACCCTCGACGGTGGCGGTATCGGCGCCTGTCGGCTTCACCGCTGTCGAGACGAATTCGATGGTCGGAAACTCGCTTACATTGAAGAAATCGGCATTGCGCAAATGCTCGTCGCGCTTGGCCCAGAACGTGTCGATGCTGTCGGCCTGAATGACGAAACGGACCTGCGTCTCCTCCACCGCCTCGGGATCGAAGTTCAGCTCGGCCTCCATCTCGCGAAACACGCCGTGGGTGTTCGAGAAACCCAGATGGCTGACCTGGAAGGTGATGGCGGTGTGGCTCTTGTCGAGTGCGTAGGGTGCCGCTGCCGCGGTCGTTGCGAGGGCTGTCAGCGCGAATCCCGCGCCGAGGATCATCGAACGGAGCAACATCGGGTCTCTCTCCATGGCTGCCGCGATACTGCGGTCGAAGGTATGTGCCGAAACGGCACCGCGCCGTTTCATCCGAAGAGAGGTAGAGGGGCCTTTTTTTTGCGCCACCCGGTGACGCCATGAATTCACTATGCTCGTTTCGAGCATGACGCTTCCGTGAACCTCGGGATCGCGAAGCGACGATGCAGAATTGCTCTCGCCCGGCGTGATGCGGCAGCGGTGATCCGACCCTTGGATCGGCGGTAGGGAGGAGTGGTGACGCGGACGATTGCTACCACACCGGAGGCGCCGGCGCTCGGCCGGCGCCCCGCCTAGGGGCGCGCGGCGGCGCGCAGGGCGCGGTCCAGCGCGTCGCGGAACCGGCTCCGGTCGGCCTTGGTGAAGGGCTTCTGGCCGCCGCCGCCCTGGGCCAGCGGGTTCGCGGCGCGCAGGTCCGCCATCAGATCGCGCATCGCCAGCGCCTGGCCGATATTGCCGGTCGTGAACGCCTCGCCATCCGGTTTCAGGACCCGCGCGCCGGTCTTCAGCACGCTGTCGGCCAGCACGATATCGGCGGTCACGCAGATATCGCCCGGCCCGGTGCGCGCCGCGATCCACTTGTCGGCGGCATCCGCGCCGTCATCGACGACGACGATGCTGACCAGCGGATCGGGCGATGGCCTGATCCCGCCGTTCGACACGATCACGGTCGCAACGCCGTGGCGGGACGCGATCTCGGCGATCTCGGCGCGCACGGGGCAGGCATCGGCGTCGACATAGACGGTCATGGCCTCGACGAGCGCTTGGCGCTCAGCGCGTTGGCACCGGCGTGTCGCCGCGATAGTCGTAGAAGCCGCGCTTCGTCTTCCGGCCAAGCCAGCCCGCCTCGACATACTTTACCAGAAGCGGGCAGGGGCGATACTTGGTATCGGCCAGCCCGTCGTGCAGCACGTGCATGATCGCCAGGCAGGTGTCGAGGCCGATGAAATCGGCGAGCTGCAGCGGCCCCATAGGGTGGTTGGTGCCGAGCTTCATGGCGGTGTCGATGCTCTCGACGGTGCCGACCCCCTCATAGAGCGTATAGATCGCCTCGTTGATCATCGGCAGCAGGATGCGGTTGACGATGAAGGCCGGAAAATCCTCGGCATTCGCCGGGGTCTTGCCGATCTTCTGCACGACGGCACGAACCGTGTTGAAGGTCACGTCATCGGTCGCGATGCCGCGCACCAGCTCGACCAGCTGCATCACCGGAACCGGGTTCATAAAGTGAAAACCCATGAACCGCTCTGGACGATCGGTGGCCGAGGCGAGGCGGGTGATCGAGATCGAGGAGGTATTCGAGGTCAGGATCGTATGCTGAGCGAGATGCGGCTTCAGGCTGTCGAAGATCTTCAGCTTGATCGTCTCGTTCTCGGTCGCCGCCTCGATCACAAGATCGGACTGCGCGATGGCGGTCAGGTCCTGTGTGGGCACGATACGCGACAGGGCTGCGTCCTTGTCCTCAACGCTCAGCCGATCCTTCTGCACGAGGCGGTCATAGCCGCCGCCGATGCGCCCGACCGCGGCCTCCACGGCTTCGGCATTCACATCATTCAGGAGAACCTCGTAGCCGTGCTGGGCGAAGACCTGCACGATGCCGGTCCCCATCTGCCCGGCGCCGATCACGCCCACGCGCTGGATGTCCATCCCGTCCTCCTGGCGGCCGGCGATGTTCGCCGGTATCGTATTATTGTGCAGTGCAGCAATTACAATATCGGGGTCTTGCGGTGGATGGCAAGCCGTCGCGGGGCCACATCTCGACCTGCGTTTCCGCCATGCGGTATCGCCGCGATTGCATCATAGGGCGGACCAGGATCCGCTGGTGCAAGGGGCGCCGCGAGCTGTCCGGACCCGGTGATACGTTGTGTCGGAGACGATGACGCAAACTCTGCCCGCCCGAGTGCCCGCCGCTGTCATAGAACCGGAGCGAACGCATGGATCTGCATCGAGTGACCGAGCGGCTGAACGTTGACGATGCCGATCTCTCGACCTCGCGTTTTAACAACGCCAACCTCTCGTCGAGCAATTTCAATCAGATCGAGCTCTCGTGCGCGCGCGTCACCGACAGCAACATGACCGGCATGGTGATCAACGACGTCAACATGTCCGGCGGCAAGATCAGCAACGCCAATCTATCGGGTGTCGAGATCTCCAACTGCCGGTTTGCCGGCGCGACGATCGACGGCGTCCCGATCGACGACATGATCGCCGCGTATCGGCAGGTGAAGGCCGCGAAGCCCTGACGCCCTCGCACGGCAGTCGAAGGCGCCATGCCTCGGGCCATCGGGTTGGAGACGCCATCCGATGCAGCCAAGCGCGGCGATGGTGCCGAAAGGGCCTGCCTATAGCTCCTGCCTAGGACGTCAGCTTGCTCTCCAGCTCGGGCATCAGATCGAACAGGTCGCCGACCAGGCCGTAGTCGGCGACCTGGAAGATCGGCGCGTCCTCGTCCTTGTTGATGGCGACGATGACCTTGCTGTCCTTCATGCCGGCGAGATGCTGGATCGCACCCGAGATGCCGACGGCGATGTAGAGATCCGGCGCCACGACCTTGCCGGTCTGGCCCACCTGCCAGTCGTTCGGGGCATAGCCTGAGTCGACGGCCGCCCGGCTGGCCCCGGTGGCGGCGCCCAGCTTGTCGGCGACCTTCTCGATGATCGCGAAGTTCTCGGCCGAGCCGACGCCGCGCCCGCCCGAGACGACCACCTTGGCCGAGCCGAGCTGCGGGCGGTCGGTGGCGACCACCTTGTCCTCGATCCACGACGACATCGCCGGGTCGTCGGCCGGCGCCACGGTCTCGATCTGGGCCGGGTCTTGGCTGCCGACGGCCTGGAACGATGCGGTGCGGATCGAGATCACCTTGGTCGCGTCGGCCGACCGCACGGTCTGCATCGCGTTGCCGGCATAGATCGGGCGGACGAAGGTGTCGGCGTCGACGATCTCAGCCACATCGGTCAGCACCATCACATCCAGCAGCGCCGCAACGCGCGGCAGGATGTTCTTGGCCGACACGGTGGCGGGCGCCACGATGTGGCTGTAATCGCCCGCAAGGCTGACGATCAGCGCCGCGATCGGCTCGGCCAGCTGATGGGCATAGGCCGGGTGATCGGCGCAGAGCACCTTGGCCACGCCCTCCATCGCTGCGACCTCGGCCGTGGCGCCCCCCGAGCAACCCTCGGATGCGCAGAGCACGGTCACTGCGCCAAGTCCTTTGGCGGCGGCGAGGGCCTTCGACGTGGCGTCGGCATTCAGGGTGCCGGCATTGATTTCGGCAAGCAGCAGAACAGACATCAGATGACCCCCGCCTCGTCCTTCAGTTTCTGGATCAGCTCGTCGACCGAGCCGACTTTGACACCGGCTTGGCGCGCCGGCGGTTCGCCCACGGTGACGACGCTGAGGCGCGGCGTGACGTCGACGCCGTAATCGGCCGGCGTCTTGGTCTCGAGTGGCTTCTTCTTGGCCTTCATGATGTTCGGCAGCGACGCGTAGCGCGGCTCGTTCAGGCGCAAGTCGGCGGTGATGATCGCCGGCAGGTTCACCTTCACGGTCTGCAGGCCGCCATCGACTTCGCGGGTCACGGTGGCGCTGTCGCCGTCGATCTCGATCTCGCTGGCATAGGTGGCCTGGGGCCAGCCTAGCAGCGCCGCCAGCATCTGCCCGGTCGCGGTCAGGTCGTTGTCGATCGCCTGCTTGCCGGCAATGACGAGGCCCGGCTCCTCCTCGGCGATCACGGCTTTCAGCAGTTTGGCAACCGCGAGCGGCTCGATATCGGTCTCGGGTGTGTCGGCGGCCTGGATCAGGATCGCGCGGTCGGCGCCCATCGCGAGGCCGGTGCGCAGCGTCTCCTGCGCCTTGGCGACGCCGATGGAGACCACGACAACCTCGGAGGCGATGCCCTTTTCCTTGAGGCGGATCGCCTCTTCGACGGCGATCTCGTCAAACGGGTTCATCGACATCTTAACGTTGGCGAGATCAACACCGCTGCCGTCCGCTTTAACACGCACTTTCACGTTGTAGTCGATCACACGTTTGACAGGTACGAGGACCTTCATGGGCGATAT
>JBCCSW010000228.1:0-7020 GCA_039199465.1 Pseudomonadota bacterium | reverse complement strand
GGGTTTGTCTGCGCACCGGGTTTGTTTTGACCCCCGGTTCGCGCGCGACCGGGGTTTCCTGGCGCAGATAGACAGAGCGCATCTCGATGGGAGGGAAGGGCAGGGGGCGGGCTCAGACGATGTCGAGCCAATCCCCCGCGGAGAGGTCGGCCTGACCGGCCAGGACCAGCGTCTCGCCGCCGTCGAACTCCAGCACGAGATCGTCGTCCTGGACCGAGCCGAAGGCATTGAGCACCTGCGCACCCGTCATGCCACCGCCCCAGAGGTCGTCGTCGAGGGCGAGCGTGTCGTTGCGGATGTCAAAATCATGGACCGTGTCCTCTCCGCCGCCGCTGGAGAAGACGAACGTGTCGGGGCCCTTGCCACCATAGAGGTCGTCGTCGCCGGCCCCGCCGTCGAGGATGTCGGAGCCCTTGTCGCCCTTGAGGATGTCGTTGCCCGCGCCGCCATCGAGGATGTCGTCGTTCTTTCCGCCGCGCAGCTCATCATCGCCGATGCCGCCGCGCAGGTCGTCATCGCCCGTGTCGCCGATCAACTCGGCGTCACCCTCGCCGCCGATCAGCAGATCGTCGTCCTTGCCGCCGCGCAGCTCGTCATCGCCTTCGCCGCCGTCAAGCACATCGTCGCCCTTCGCGCCTTCCAGGCGGTCATTGCCCGTGCCGCCGATCAGAAGGTCGCCGTCCTTGCCGCCGCTCAGATGGTCGTTGCCGCCGCGGCCGTCGAGCCGATCGCCGTCGGTGCTGCCCTTGAGGCGGTCGTTGCCGTCGCCGCCCACGAGGCTTTTGCCGGGCGTCTCGGGGTCGAAGTCGTAGGGATCGGCCTCCTCTTCCTCCTGGAGTGCCTCTCCTTGCGTCAGCAGCTCGCCGTCCTCGTTGAAGACGATGCGCCCGTCGACCGAGACCGAGTCGATCCCCAGCTCGGCCAGCGTCTGCGTCTCGCCGACCTGCAGGATGGCGTCGCCATCGTCGAACCACAGCTCCAGGCCGTCGAGCTCGTCGCCGGTCAGGACGCCGTCCTCGTTCGCGTCGAGCAGGGCGAGCTTCTCGTAGCCGTCGGCATAGGTGCCGCCCTCGTCGCCGAAGAGACGGCCGCCATCCATGTCGCCCACGGCGGCGCCGTCGCGGTTGTCGATCAGCAGCGCGTCGCCCTGGCCGTCCATCCACTCGATCCGTTCGAGCTTGCCGTCGCCGTCGATGTCGAAGAGCACCGTGTCGCCGATCTCGTCATCGACGCGATTCTCGGCCGTCGAGGGGCCAGTGGTGGAGATGATCCCGTCGCCATCGAGGTCGAAGGCGATGGGTGAGTGCATCGAGCCTCCGTTCACCTGCGCGTTCACGTCGATGCAGAAGACGTTGCCGTTCTCGTTGCGCACCTCGATGGGCGTGCGGACCAGGTCGGGCAGGGCGTCGAACTGCGTGTCGGTCAACTCCAGGTCGCGGGCGACCAGGGTGATCGAGATCTTGTCGTCCTTCACGTCGACATCGACCTTGTGCATCGAGCGGGCGCCGAGATCGTCGAAGATGGCGAGATACTCCGAGACGTCGACGTCATCGAAGGTCCAGGTCGTGTCCTCACCGAAGAGATCCTCGAGCTCGATGTCGATCTCGAGCTTCAGCTTCTCCGAGCCGCCGTGATAGGTCCATTCGGCCTTCGCGTCGTCCCCTGTCACGAAGGGCGAGCTGTCGGACTTGAACCAGACGTCCTCGGTCATCACGACGCCGGTGTCCTCGTCGGCCGCGCCGTTCACGCGCACCGTGATCGTCTGGGTGTCGGTCGCGCCATGCTCGTCGGTGACGGTGATCTCGAAGGTCTCGACGGCGTGGTTGCCGGCACTGAGCGCCTGCGTCTGCGGGCGGGTATCGTCGAGCGTGTAGGTCCACTCGCCCGTGTCCGCGTCGATGGAGAAGGTGCCGTAGGTGCCGTCGGCGTCGCCCGACCAGCTCAGAACGGCGCCCGTGTCCACGTCCGACGCGCTGGCCTGTCCGGTGGCGACGGGCGTTCCGGTCTCGGTCGATCCGGCCTCGGTCACGGCGCCCTGCGCCTCGGCCGGGTCGGTCGTGATGACAGGTGCGTCGTTGGTGCCCTCGACAGTCACGGTGACCTCGGTCTCGCGCGACATGCCATCGGCGTCGGCGACGGTCACCGTGAAGGTCTCGACCGCGACCTCGCCCTCGGCCAGCGCCTCGGTCTGGGGGCGGGCGTTGTCGAGCACGTAGGTCCAGGCCCCAGTCGCCGCATCGACGCTGAAGACGCCATAGGTGCCGTTCGTGCCGCCGGACCATGTCAGCGCCGCCGCGCCGCCATCGTCGGAGGCGGTCAGCGTGCCGCCCACGGCCGCGATGCCCGGCCCGTCCACGCCGGCCTCGACGGCCGTGCCGGACGCATCCGCCGGCGTGCTGGTGATGCTGGGCGCGTCATTGGCGAGACCGACGAGCTGGACCGTGGAGGTGGCCGGGCTGCTGGTCGCGCCGTTGGCGTCCGTGACGGTGATGTCCATCTCGCGGATGACGGGATCGGCGCCCTCTGGAAGATCGCCGCGATGCTCGTAGCGCAGACCGCGCAGGAGTGCTTCCATCGCCTCGTCCGTCGCCGTGCCGGCGGCAGGGGCGATGTCGATGGCGCCGCCGGAGACGGTCACGTCGAAGGCGGTGCCGCCCACGGTGATGCTCTTGGGGGCGTCGTCCGAGCCGTCGAGCGGGATGACGATCTCCTCGCCGCCATCGCCGATGACGATCAGGACCTCCTCGGCGCCGTCCTCGATGGTGGCGGCGTCGGGGCGGATCGTCAGGCCGACGAGACCCGCGCCACCGCTGTCGAGATGCAGGCGGTCGGCATCGACCAGTGCGACGGGATCGCCGTTCTCGGTGAAGAGCGCGCCATGGTCCGGGTTGGTGTCCACGACATCGGGGGCCGCGAAGAAGTCGTCGTCGAAGGTGCCGTCCAGGCCGACATTGCCGCCGTTGTTGAACTTCTCGTAGGTGATCGTGAATTCGGAGGTGTTGGTGAAGGTCAGCGCGACCGAATTGTCGGGCAATGCGCCGGGCCAGCCCGGATCCTCGTCATTGGGTTGGAAGGTGAGGCTGTCACCGCCGTCGATGACGTTCACGTTGGTCGGGTTCGAGGGATCGCCCTCCAGCGTGTAGCTGTCGACCTCGTCCTTGGAGACGGTGACGCGCTCATAGGTCGTCATGGCGCCGTTGCCGTCCAGATCGGTGATCAGCACAGAGACGCTGTCCACGACGACCGGGGTTTCGGTGCCGGATTCGACCAGCACCCATCTGACCTCGACGGCCGAGTTGCCAGAGAACTTGACGTTCGCCGTGCCGTCTCCGCCCGAGGCGGCCGGATTGGTGTTCACCAGGCCCGGGTTGCTGTCGACGCCGTTCGGATTGCCGTTGCCGTCCAGCTTCTCGGAGCTGATGACATAGCCGATCAGGTCGACCGATTGGCCGTCGACGGTGGCCACGTTCGAGTAGACGGCCATCTCGGCGACGCCGTCCGCTTCGAGCGTTTTGCCGTCATTGTGGATGGTCGGCTGGGTGTTGCCGAAGTCGAGCTGCACGCTCGTCGTGCCAGCCGCGTTCGGAACGCTGTCGTTGTAATCGAGATCGAGCGCGGGACCGCTCGTCGAACTGTTGGACTGCTGAACCACGCGTACACCTGCTTTCCGCAGCCCCTGGGACCGCACTGCTAACCTCCGGCCTTGCTAGGGGGCCATCTTGACGGCAGCGGGTTCCTATCTCGGCAATGTCTGGAGCGTTCCGGCCCAATCCCGCCCCTTTCGGATCGAAAGCGTGGCCCCGAGCGATGGAGCTGGCGTGGGCGCCAGATGGTCGATCTGGCCTATGGCGCGCGCACGCCCGAGGCGCACCGCGCGCGCATGCCGAGCGTGACGCCCACCAGCGGTCCGAACGTGACCCAGTAGAGACGACCAAATCCGAAGCCTGCCCGTGAACGGGAACGTTCAAAGTTGAGCCAGGCTGTCAGAGACCCGCACTCACGCAGCGATGCGCCCTAGGCGGACCAGTTCAGGGTGCGGCAGTGGGTCAGCGCGGCCCTGTCCTAGCCGACGACACCGAGCGGCGCGGCCGAGCGAAGCGGGCGATAGGCATGCAGCCACGTCTCTTGCTGTTCGCTCTCCACGGCCTCGTGGAAGTGCTCTCGCACGGTCTGGATCGCTTGGCTGGCCGTATGGCCTTGTTCGATGAGCAGGAGTGCCGCAACAAGCCCGCTTCGCCCGGCTCCGTACTGACAGCAGGCGGCAACCGCACCGCCGGCGCCGAGACGCGCGTGGATGTCTGGCCCGATCTGCGCCCAGGCATGCATGAAGTGCTCGTCCGGCACGGAGAAGTCCGTGATCGGCAGGAACTGGAGCGCGATCCCCGCTTTTGCGGCACGCTCTCGCAGGCAGGCGAACGCGCCCTCAGGAAGCTCGTCTTCTTCTGGCAAGACCAGGAGAAGCGGCACGTCGATGCCCATCAGAACTTCGAGCGTCTCGCTGAGACCATTGGGGTCGATGTAGGCTTCGCCGCTGATCGCCGTCTCGAGCCCGGGAAACCCGGACATCACGAACTGACCACCCCGTGGGCACGGGATAGCCGCTCGAACCGGTGCAGGAAAGTCGCTGATATGCGCGACGGCTCGCTCTAGCGTCATTTCTATCCTCCAGGGCGCGTCCTATGGTATTGTTTTGTATACAAGTATGCAAACGGGGGCGGGATCGTTGGGAGGAAGCCGTGCTTATTCGGCCGCAGACATCGCGGATGCGCTCCGCGAACGCATCTGCCTGTCCTCGGCTGATGGCGAGACCGCACTCTTGCACGAGGCCAGTCTAGCGAAGGAGTTCGGGGTCTCCCGCACGCCCGTCCGCCAGGCGCTTCAGCGCCTTGCCTATGAGCGGCTCGTGACGGTTCGCTCCGGTGTTGGAACCGTCATCGCCCCTCTCGATCCAGCGGATCGTCAGCAGCACATCGCTGTCTGTGCCGCGCTGCTTGATGCGGCAGCGCGGTGCAGCACGGCATCGCCTGTACCGCCTGCCCTGATGATGGATCTGGCAAGTTACCTCGGTATGCTCAGTGCTGCCGTCGAGCCCGATATCCGCGTTCACTATCGTCTGCGGGCGCAGCTCCTCAGGACCACCGTCTCCCTGGTCGAGGACGACATCCTGAGCGACGCGATCGCGGCCGCCTACTGGCGGCTCACCCGTTGGCGGTTGCAGAGTTTTGCACGCGATCCCAAACAAGAAACGGAGAGCTTCCGCTCGGGAATGAACGCGGTCATCGCCGCTGCGGGTGACGGCGACACCTCTGCCGTCCTAAGGGCCATCGCGGAAACCACCACGCTCGACTAGGTGTTCCGTCCCCGGCCCGCCGGCATCCGGCCACCCGCCGAGATCGAAGCCGACCATCGATCCGAACCTACTCAAGCCGGCGCGACCGGACCCGAAACCTGTCTGTGAGAACGTAAAAGCTCCGGGCACTCTCTCGCTCCAGAAGCCAAAAAGCCCTGATTTCGCCCGAATCCTGCCCCCGAGGCGACTCCTGACATCTTAGGACTGTGCGCACCAATGCGGGTGCTCGGTTACGTAGAACGCAACGCTCTGGTCCATGGCTGCAGCGGACCAGAGCGCAGGGTTTTCGTAACAACCGTACTCGTAACAAAGCTACAAACTACACATCCGCCTCGGTGCGCCTGCACAGTGCATCGAGGCCAACCCCAGTCTTCATGTGTACAGGAGGCAGAACAAAGGCACGTGTCTGTCAAATTTCTGACGTGGTCAGGAATGGATCGGCCGCCCTATGACGAACCGATGCGGTGGATACCTCTGCCCCTGGCTCGGCGTCTGGCCTTATTGCCCTGCCCGCGGCTCTCGCCTGCCTGTAGTGCCCATCATCACGTGCGGATGCTCCTTGTTCTGGCGAGCGTCATCCTTGGCATGGCGGCGGAGGTCACCGGCCCGATACCGGGGCTCCTGTGCAGGCGGCATCGCTCCTCATCAGTCGCCGCCTCCGAATCGGCCGCAAGGCGCTCGATCACCTCCGCTGGGTTCGCGATCCGCGCGAGGTAGATCGCGCCCATCCCTCGGGTCGGGCAGGCTCGTTGTCTCTCTCGGTCCAAAGGGCAGGGGCGTCCACCGCATCGGTTCAGACTGTGAAAGTGGGTTAGCTTTGGTGCTTACCCTTACTGACAGCGGCGGTCTTCAGGATCGCCCGCGCCCGTTTCACCAAGGGCAGGTCGATCATGCGGCCATCCAGGACGAAGACGCCGCGGCCGTCCTGGGCGGCGGCCTCTGCGCCAGCCAGGGCGCGCCGCGCCCAGTCGATCTCCGCCTCCGTGGGAGCGAAGACCGCGTTGAGTATGGCGACCTGCGCGGGGTGCACAGCGTAGCCGCCTGTGGCGCCGAGCGCGCGGGCCTCCTGGGCGGCACTTCGCAAGGCCTCGACATCCCGGAAGTCGGACATCCCAGCCGCCACCGCATAGCTGGCGATATCGGCCGCGCGGGCGGCTTGCGTGACCTGTTGCGCGGCCGGGCGCAGCAGGGCGTGGCTGGCCTCGGCACCCATGGAGGCGGCGTAATCTTCGACGCCGAGCGTGAGGGCGGCAAGGCGCGGGGTGGCGGCGGCGATTTGGGGCGCGCGGATCACGGCGCCCGCCGATTCCAGCATGGCGATGAGACCGATCGCGCCCGGCTCAAGGCCGCGTTCGGCCTCAAGCTCTCCGATTGCGCCGGCGACGGCTAGGGCCTGCGCGGGGGTCTCGCAAAGCGGCAGTTGGATTGCGGAGACGCCCGCGATCACGCTCGCCTCAAGGTCGCGCATGGCAGGCACCCAGCACGGGTTGATCCGAACCGTCACGTAGACGTGGCCCGAGAGCCTCCCGCCAGCGCCACACGCGCCTCGCCTTTGCACGCCGGATCGACGCTGGCCTCCAGGTCGAGCACGACGGCGTCCGCCCCGCGTTCGGCGGCATTGGCGACGAAGCGCTCTTCCAGGACCGGCACGAACAGGAGCGAGCGCCAGC
>JBCCSW010000227.1:0-7040 GCA_039199465.1 Pseudomonadota bacterium | reverse complement strand
GGCGGGCTGCTTGCGCAGGGTTTCGATATCTGCCATATCGCCGCTCACTCCTGCATGCGGGCGTAGCTCAGGGGTAGAGCACAACCTTGCCAAGGTTGGGGTCGTGAGTTCGAATCTCATCGCCCGCTCCACGATCCAGCGACATGCATCATGTCCGGGAAGGCCGAGCGCACGAAGCCATTGACGGGCGAGCGACACGCCGCCGGGCCCCTTGACCACATGCGCCGTGCATCGGCCGTCGGGTTTGTCGCCGTGGCGCTTTGGGCGCTGCTGGCTCTGTTCACGGCGGGCGCGGGCTCCGTGCCGCCTTTTCAGTTGAGCGCGCTGACCTTCGCCATCGGCGGCGTGCTGGGCCTTGCCACCATCGCGCTGCGCGAGGGCCCGGGCGCCGGTCGCGCCCTAGCCCGTGCGCTGCGCCTGCCGGCGCGGGTCTGGGCGCTGAGCGTCGGCGGGCTGTTCGGCTATCATTTCTGCTATTTCACCGCGCTGCAGAACGCCCCGCCGGCCGAGGCAAGCCTGATCGCCTATCTCTGGCCGCTTCTCATCGTGCTGATGTCTGGCCTGAGGCCGGGCGTCAGGCTCGGCGCCTGGCATGTCGCGGGCGCCGTTGCCGGCTTTACCGGTGCGGCGCTGCTGGTCTTGGATGGCGCAGGTGTCGGCATGGCAGGCCGGTTGGTCGCGGGCGCGGGGGTCGGCCATGCGATCGCCCTTGTCGCAGCGCTCATCTGGTCGGGCTATTCCGTGCTGCTGCCGCTTGCGGGCAAGGCGCCTACCGACAGCGTGGCAGGCTTCTGCCTGGTGGTCGCCGCGCTGTCCGCGGGGGCGCATCTGACGCTCGAGACCACCGTCTGGCCGGCCGATGCCTGGGCCTGGGCGGCGGTCATCGGCCTCGGTCTCGGCCCCGTCGGCGCGGCCTTCTATGCTTGGGACTTCGGCTGTCGCCGGGGCGATATCCAGCTCCTCGGCGTCAGCGCCTATGCGGCCCCCGTGCTGTCGACCGTCGCCCTGATCGCCGCCGGCATCGCCGAGGCCGGCTGGCAACTTGCCGCAGCCACCTGCCTGATCACGCTCGGCGCCGCGCTCGCCGCCTACGGATCCCATCGCGCCCGGCCAAAGCGCCTGACCTGACGGGGCCGGTCGCCGTCACGGCCGCTCGGCTTGAAGGTCGATCACCGGCAGCCCGGTCTGCGCTGCCAGCCGCTCGGTCAGCATGCGGCGATGGCAGGTGGCCGCGTCGGCCTCGTAACAGAGCAGCGCGCAGGTCTCGGCCCGCACCATGGCGCCCAGCGCCGCAAGGGCGTCCTCGGCCTCCGGCAGGGTGAGTGTCTCGGCGAAGATCCTGCGCATCTCTGCGATGCGGCCGGCGCGGGCGGCCTCGCGCCCCTCCTTCGGTGTGCCGAGGGCGCGCAGATGCGTATAGGCGATACCCGCCTCCTCCAGCGAGGCCGCAAGGACCCGCTTGGAAAAGCCGGGCCTGCGCGAGGCGGCGACGGCGCGCACATCGACCAAACGGCCGACACCGGCGCGGGACAACGCCGATAGCACAGCCGGCAGTGTCGCCTGCTCATAGCCGATGGTCATGATCGCCCGCGCCATGCCAGTCTCCCCTGGTCGCCGGCCAAGCCGATGCCCAGTGAGAGCATGGCGCCGGCATCGGGGAACGCCAAGGGAGATCCAGGATGGTTGACAGGCTTGCGGGCAAGAGCGCCCTGGTGACGGGTGCGGCGTCGGGGTTCGGCCGCGCCATGGCCGAACGCTTCGCGCTGGAGGGGGCCGCCGTCATGCTGGTCGATCTCGACGGCGAGGCGGCACTGGCGGTCGCGGCCGGCATCGCCGAGGCCGGCGGCCGGGCCGAGGCCCGCACCGCCGATGTCACCGACCGCGCCGCGATGGCCGCAGTGATCGACGATGCCGAGGACCGGCTCGCCGCACTCGACATCGTCGTCAACAATGCCGGCTTCGCCCATCGCAACCGGCCGCTGATGGAGGTCGAGGAGGCGGAGTTCGACCGCTGCTTCGAGGTCAACGTGAAGGCGATCTACCATGCGACCCAGCTCAGGGTGCCGCGCTCGCGGGCGCGCGGCGGCGGCTGCATGTTGAACATCGGGTCGACCGCCGGCATCAGGCCGCGGCCGGGGCTGACCTGGTACAACGCCTCCAAGGCCGCGGCCAACCTGATGACGCGCTCGCTGGCGGCAGAGCTGGCGCCCGATCGGATCAGGGTCAACGCCCTCGCCCCGGTGATCGGCGCGACCGGCATGCTGGAGACCTTCATGGGCGTGCCCGACACGCCCGAGAACCGGGCCCGCTTCATCGCCACGATCCCGATGGGCCGGATGAGCGAGCCCGAGGATGTGGCGCATGCAGCGCTCTATCTCTGTTCGGACGAGGCAGCGTTCATCACGGGCGTCGTGCTGGAGGTCGATGGCGGCCGCACCGTCTGAGATCCGGCAGAGCGCCTACTCGAATACCGCGACACCGCGGGGGCGGCGGATCTCCTCGGGCAGATCGTTCGCCGGCAGCACGCGCTGGAAGCGCCGCCCCTGCTGGATGATTGCACGGTCGCCCGGTGCCAGGATCTCATCCTCGCTGCCGAGGTTCTGCACGATGACCACCGTGCGCCCGTCCTCCAGCGTCAGCGTATATTCGACGCCGGTGCGGTTGCTCACCAGCTGCTCCGCGACCACGCCGAGGGCGAGACCCGCCAGCGCGCCGCCAAGAATGGCGCCTGCACGACCGGTTCCCTGGCCCACCGGCGACAGCGCGAAGCCGCCCGCCGTCGCCCCGAGCGCACCGCCGATGCCGGAGTTCTTGCCCTGGATGCGCACCTCGCGCACGGCAAGCACCGTCGCGAACTCGACGAAGAGCGGGCGTCCGACTTCGACCGCGTCATAGCGCGTCTGGCTCTGCGGTGCGCAGGCGCCCAGAACGAGGAGGGCGGCGAGCGCGGACGGTATGGCGACGGAGCGACGGCGCATCGGATATCCTCTTCGACTGTTCAGGCGGCAGGCACGGCGGCGCTGGAACGCGACCCACCGCCATCCAAACAGAGTGGCGACCGCAGCTAGCCCCGGCCAATCACAATCCACGCGGACGCCACGGCACGGCGACAGGCCGCCGCAGCCCGCGCGGTCTTCCCGCCGCAATCCGTGCCTCTGCTTGGGTGGTGGCGAGGGAGAGACTTGAACTCTCGACCTCACGATTATGAGTCGTGCGCTCTAACCGGCTGAGCTACCTCGCCGCCGCGCGCGGAATTACGGGAGGCGCGGCGACGCGTCAAGGAGCCAGCGCCGGTGCGGCACGGCGCGACGCGGCGCCGGACATGGCGCTTGGGGATCGGGTCTGGGGAAAGGTCCCGGCGGCGGTCAGCCGATCACCCGGCCGATCAGCCCCAGCCAATTGCGCCAGGCGATGCGCTCGACCAGCGTCTCGCCATAGCCGGCGGCGCGCATCGCCTCGACCAGCTTCGGCAGGCCGGTGACATCGCCGATCTCGCGCGGCAGCAGGCAGCCGTCGAAATCCGAGCCCAGCGCGACGCCCTCCTCCCCCAGATGTGCCAGCAGATGGTCGAGATGGCGGAGCATCACATCGAGACCGGTATCGCGGTTGTGCCGGCAGTCCGGCCGCAGGAACGCCACGTGAAAATTCAGCCCGACCACGCCGCCACGCTCAGCCACGGCGTCGAGCTGCTTGTTGGTGAGGTTCCGGGCCGAGGGGCAGATGGCATGGGCGTTGGAATGCGTCGCCACGAGCGGCTGATCGGTGACCGCGGCGACGTCCCAGAAGCCGGTTTCGGTCAGATGCGAGCAGTCGATCATCACACCCATCGCCTCGCAGGTGGCAACCAGCGCGCGGCCGGCATCGGTCAGGCCCGGCAGCACCTCGATCTCGGGCTGCGGGGCCATCGGTGCGCCGTGGCCGAAGGCGTTGGGGCGTGACCAGACGGGCCCGAGCGAGCGCAGGCCGGCGCTGTGCAGCGTCTCGAGCGCGGCGAGGTCCTCGTCGATGCACTCCGCGCCCTCGATATGCGGCAGGATGGCGAGGCGGTTGTGGGCCATCGCCGTCTCGATCGCCGCGCGGCCGTCGACGATCGCGACCCGGTCCGGGCAGCTCCGGGCGAGCTGGTGCAGGCGGGCGAGCAGCCGCGTCGTGAAGGCGAGCGCGCGTGCCTGGTCGACCGCATCGGCCGAGGACTTCACCTCGTCCGTCGGCGTCGCATCCGAGGTCGACCCAACGCCATCGCCCTTGCGGCCCTCGCCATTGATGGGGTGGTCGTGCGCCGGCGGGCGGGCCTGGCCGGTCGGCGTGAACATCGCGAAGAAGCCGCCGGCGAACCCGGCCGCCTCGGCCCGGGGCAGATCGATGTCGAGGCGCCGGCTGCGGAACCCGCCGCTGCCGGCCGGCGTCGGGTCCTCGACGGCGAGATCGCGCGGCGTGCCCATGCGCTCGGCCAGCTCGACGCGCAGGATCGTGTCGTTATGGCCGTCGAAGACGGGTACCGGCGGCACATCGTCAGGAGCCTGCACGGCGGTCGCGTCAGTCATCGGTGAACCCTCCAGCCGCGATCGGCGCGGCGCGCAGCGGTATGTGGATCGCGACCAAGCCATAAACACTGGATTTACGTAAACGCTTCACTGTCGCCCCGTTAGTCGCGTGTTTCGGAGGGTGGCGTGCGTATCCGGTCGTTCAGGCGGGCGTCCGCGGCGATTTCAGTGCTGCGGGTCGCCTCGCCCATCCAGTATTGCCACAGTCTTAGGCATGGGGGCTGGGGGGCGACACCGGTATCGGCGGCGCCGCTGGCCTGGCACGGCATCGCACGACGCTTGCGGGCGGCGAGGCGCGCCGTGTTCTGCGCCTGCGTTATGGCGATCGCCATGGTCGGCGGCCTTCCAGACAGCGCGCTGGCCGGCGCCTGGACCAAGCAGAAGGGCGACGGCGTCGTGATCGTGACGGCCGGCAGGCAGGGCACGCCCTCCACGCTGTTCACGCTGGCCCCGTCTTCCGACGACAACGCCACCGCACAGATCTATGGCGAATACGGCGTCAGCGATATCCTGACGCTTGGGGCAAGCCTGTTCAGCGAGACACGGATCGGCGATCAGGGCATCAGCGCCTCGGCCCAGGCTGCGGGCTTCGTGCGGGTCAGGCTGCACCGCGACGACCGCGGCAACGTGGCCTCGCTGCAGGCAGGCGGCGCCGTGCCGCTGGAGGGATTGCTGGGCACGACCTTCGAGGGATCGAAACCCGACAGCACGGCTGAGCTGCGCGCCTGGGCCCTCGCCGGCACAAGCTGGTGGGGCGATTGGGGCAGCATCTTCGTCAGCTCGGCCGTCGGCGCGGCCTGGCGGAGCGAGGGCGCCGCGGACGAGCTTCGTGCCGAGGTCACCGCCGGCTATAAGGCCGGCGACTGCTGCATGGTGCTGCTCGGCAACTTCGTGACGGTGCCAGTGATCGGACGCGACGGCGACGACCGGCTCAGCTACAAGCTGACCCCGTCGCTCACCTATTCGCTGCCGCCCTCGGGCGACGATCCCGAGGCGAAGCGGCGCACGACGCTGCAGCTCGGTGTCAGCCTGGAGCCGGTCGGCGATGCCGACGTGGTCGGCGTCACCTTCTCGGTGTGGCGGACGTTCTGAGGCCGCAGCAGCGCCTGTAGCGGTCTGTACAAGGTTAACGCCGCGCGCTCCGCCGCTGTCAGCGGCGCGACCAGGAGGCCCACGTTAGGTGCTGAAGCCCGGCAGCCGCTTCAACGACACGCCCGCGATGCGCCACGTCCCATCGATCATCCGCATCTGATAGGCCGCCTCCCAAGAGACACCTGCGCCATCCAGGAACGTCACGACCTGGATCGGCCCGGACGGCGTCTCGGTCGCGCTTCCGACCCGGTAGCTTTGCGGGCGCCAGATCATCGGATAGCCGCGCTGCACCATCATGCCGAAGCGCGCGGGGTTGCCGAACTTGCCCTGCACCAGCGGCGAGGCATGGGCGAAGGCGGCATCAAGATCGTCGCGCTGGAAGGCGGCGATCTGATCCTCGATGACGGCGACAATGGCCGCCGAGCCATCGATGGGATCGGCCGCGGTCTCGGCTGCAGGCAGCGCCACAATCAACACCAAGGCCATGACGGCGCTGGAAAGCAGACGACGGAAATGGACGATCGTGTTGTGCATGAACGGTCCCTCATCGTTATGTCGATCGGGGTGAGGGTGCACCTGCGAAACCAAAGGTCAAACGATGGCCGCCGACGCCGCGGCAGCAGGTCGCGCGTCGCAAACGGGCATCAGCGCTCGGTGAACTTGAACTCGATCCGGCGGTTGGCAGCGAAAACGTCGGGATCGTCGCTGACCACCAGGGGCTGATACTCGCCGAAACCCGTGGCGGCCAGGCGACTTGGCGGCACGTTCTCGTTGTCGACCAGATAGCTCACCACGGACAGGGCCCTGGCCTGGCTGAGCTCCCAGTTGTTCCGGAAGCGACCGACGCGGGTGATCGGCAGGGCATCGGTGTGGCCGTCGACGCGCAGGATCCAGTTCAACCCCTCCGGCACCTCGGCCGAGACCTCGCGCAGGACCTCGCCAAGCTGGCGGAGCTGGGCGCGACCCTCGGGGCCGAGGCTGGCCGAGCCCGGGGCGAACAGCACCTCGGACTGGAACACGAAACGGTCGCCGACGATCTGGATGTCCTCGCGCCCGCCAAGCACGTCGCGCATCCGGCCGAAGAATTCCGAGCGGAAGCGGGCAAGCTCGCTGACCTTCTGGGCAAGGGCGGCGTTCAACTGGCTGCCCAGCGCCTCGATGCGCACCTGCTGGGCCTCGTCGCGGCTGGCGGCATCGTCGAGCAGTGCCTGCAGCGCGCCGAGCTGCTGGCGGAGTTCCCGGACCTGGCGGTTGAGCAATGCCGTGCGGCGCGCATCCTCGGCCGCCTGCGCGCGGGCGCACGTCATGGACCCGACCGGACAATCGCAAACCCACTGTCCACAGTGCGGCGCCCCGGCCCCCTTCCGCGGTACCGCGGTTTCGCTGGTCTGCGAATACTGCGGG
>JBCCSW010000226.1:0-7060 GCA_039199465.1 Pseudomonadota bacterium | reverse complement strand
GCTTCCTCGAGGCTGATCTCGGTGAAGTAGTTCTCCACCGCCTCGACCACTTCCAGCGCGCGCGACATCTGGATCTCGCCCGACTTGCGGTCGATGAAGGCGCGGATGTCGTATTCGGCGCCATAGCGCGAGCGCGCCGCCTTGCCGAGGCTGTCCTCCATCGCCTCGAGCACCAGCTCGCGGTCGATCAGCTTCTCGCGCGCAACCGCGTCGGCGATCTGCAGCAACTCAAGGCGGTTCGCACTGACCATCAGGCGTCACTCCCATTGTAGCGCGACGGCGCGCGCTCGCTGTCGTCCGTCATGTCGTCGTCGTCGGCCTCGATCACGTCGAAGGCGGTTTCGTCGAATTCGGGCTGGCCGGCCTTGCCGCCGCGGCGCAGGCTCTCGGTGATCAGGTCATCGGTCAGCACCAGCTTGGCTTCGGCGAGCCAGCCGAAGTCGAGGCCGATGGTGCCTTCCTCTATCTCGACCAGTACCTCGCCATCCTCGACGCCGGCCAAGATGCCCTTGAAGCGCTTGCGCCCCTCGATCAGCTCGTCGGTCTCCAGCCTCGCCTCGAAACCCTCCCAGCGGTCGAAGTCCTCCAGCCGCGTAAGCGGGCGGTCGATGCCAGGCGACGAGACCTCGAGCGTGTAGGCGCCCTGGATCGGATCCTCGACGTCCAGCACGGCCGAGACGGCGCGGCTCAGCCGAGCGCAGTCCTCGACCTCCATCGTGCCGTCGGGCCGCTCGGCCATGATCTGAAGCGTCGACCGCTTGCCGCCCATCAGGCGCAGACGCACCAGACCATAGCCCATGGCCTGCACCGTGGGGTCGATGATCTCCGCCAGCCGCTGGTCGATCGGGGCCTTGGCCACCAGGTTCGCCATGCTCGCTCCGTCACGGGCGCGCGGCAGGATCGCTGACTGCGGCGCAAACAAAAAAGCGGACCGCGCGGCCCGCCGACATGCCCGTTGGGCCTCGCCAGCCGGCAAGGCCACCACGATGTGGGGCTGACATACGCCTGTCGCCCCCGCCGCGCAAGAGCGGGGGCGCGTCGAGCACCCGGCGCGGCGCTATCGGTTGCAACGCAGGGGCGGCCGGGCGCCGGCCGGCCGGTTACGCTGCCGTCACTTCAGGCGCCGCCCAGACAAGGAGGGATCGCCCATGCCCGCATCAACCAGACCTCGTCGCGCCTCCACCGCCATGGCGCTGGCTCTCATGCTGGTCGCGAGCGCCATCTGCGGTGGCAAAGCGCGGGCGGAGGCGAGCGGGCCAGACCACTGGCGCATCAAAAGCGATGTCGCGCAGGCAGCCATGCTGGAGACGCCGTCGGACGATGCCGCCATCGTCGCGCGGCTGCCGGCCGGCACAGACGGCCTGGCCAATCTGGGCTGCGAAGGCGGTCTGGACTACGCCGCCTGGCAGGCCGCGACCGAGGTGGAACGGGCCGAGGCCGCGCTGCGGCGCTGGTGCCGCGTGCGCCATGCGGGGCTGATAGGCTGGGTCAAGGGCATCATGCTTGAGGAAGGCGCGGCAGCCGCCGCCTACGGCTCTTCCTTCGACTGTACCAAGGCCGACGGCGCGGCCGAGACGGCCGTCTGCTCGGGCCGAGAGCTCGCCGCGCTGGATCGTGAGCTCGCGCGCGTCTACGCGCTCGCCGGCGAGAGCCTGCCGCGGCGGTCCGAGCAGGCCCGACTGCTGCGGGCCGAGCAGCGCGGCTGGATCAAGGGGCGCGACGAGTGCTGGAAGGCGGGTAAGATGCTGCGCGCCTGCGTGGCGGACGAATACGTGCTCCGCATTGCCGGTCTGCGCCAGGGCTTCGAGGCCGCGCGCCGTCCCGGCACCGGGACGACCGGCAGCAGCGGTCCGGTTGCCTACCGGTGTACGGGCCTTGGTGCACCCCTGTCGGTCACCTTTGTCCAGACGGGCGCAAATGCGGGTCACAACGACTTCGCGGCTCTCCGCCTGTCGGACGCGCAGTATGCCCTGGTGCGGCTGCCGAGTGCCTCTGGCGAGCGCTATGTGCACCGCGTCACGGGTCTCGAGTTGCGGGTGGATGAGGCGACGGCGGTGCTGGCGCGGGCCGAGGGGCCGGCGCTGGCCTGCCGACGGCGTGGCGCCCGCTAGTCCTTTCCGGCCTCGTGGATCGGGCCGTCGGGCGCGCGCCAGTCCGAGAGCGCGCCCCAGAGCAGCCGGCGCGCCCGCGGCCGGGCATCGGGCATTGGCGGAAACGGCCGGCAGACCTCCATTGCCGCAGCGCCGAGCCGGGCGGTCAACGCGGCGTTCACTGCAGCCTCGCCCAGCCGCCGCGACAGCCGGCCCAGCACGCCGTGCCCCAGCACCGGGTCGAGCAGGTCGTCGGTCGCCGCCATCGCGCCGGTCGCGATCAGGTGCCCGGCGACCATGCGCGCCAGCCGCAGCGTGCCGATCACGCCACCGATGCCGCCATAGACGCTGGCGATGCGCCGGATCATGCCGAGGCTGGCGAAACCGACGATGGCGATGTCCACCGCCGGAAGCGGCATCACGGCGGTAGCCCCGGCCACCAGGCGCGCGGTCCGCTCCGCCACGCGTCGGGCCTCAACGTCCAGCCGCTCCACCACCACCAACCGCTCCGCCAGCGCCAAGCGTTCCACCGGATCGGGCACATCGGCCGCTGCAGCGGCGAGGGCCGCGCGACCGGGTGCCGCCGCGGCCGAGCCGCGGGTCAGGCGATCCAGGCCGTCCAGCGCCTCGGCCGCGGCCGCGGCATCGCCGTCGCGTCCTGCCTCCGCCAGGGCCTGCAGGCGGCCCAGCCGACGCAGCCGCCCGATGGCAGCCAGTTCCACCGTGGCGAGGCCGATAAGGCCGATCACCAGAACGCCGATCAGCGCCGTCCCGACCCATCCGAGCGCCGCGGCCCGGGCGAACAGCGCGCCCAGCATCGCATCGACGGCAAGGCCGGCCATCAGCAGGACCAGCCCGCCGCCCGCCCAGAGCACGAAGCGCAGCGCTGTCGACAAGCGTCGTCCGCGTGTCTGGCCGGCCCCGCGAGACCTGCGCCGACCGCCGGCGCCGTCGCCCGCCACGCCAGCACCCTCGTCCACCGGTGGCGCTTCGGCAGGGCCGGGGCCGCCGATGTCGTCTAGGACGACCGTGAACGGGGCGTCTCGGCGCGCCTCCCTGCCGGGCTTAGCCAAGATGATCTCCGATCAGGAACTCCAGTGCCCGGTCAAGGCGCATATGCGGCGGCGCGCCATCGCCCCAATCCGGCGGCCGGAAATCCAGGGACTGGTAATCGCCCGCCCCGGTCTCGGGCCGCGCGCCGGCGGCCTTGGCGAGGAAGGCGGCCGGGTCCTCCGGCAGGCGCCCGGGATGCAGCGCGATGGCGCGGCCCTCGCCGTCGATGCCCTTGACCACCGGGACGGGGCCGCCCGGGCCGCGACCCTCGCCCTCGGTCGTCGCCCGGATCGCGGCAAGCGCCAGCGGCTCGACGCTCGCGCCACCGAAAGCCGCCTTGCCGACCGCATCGGCCAGCATCGCCTCGATCAGCTGGGCATGGGCGCCATGCTGGCTGTGGTGCAGCCGGTCGGCCTTGGTCGCGGCAACCAAGATGCGGTCGATCCGCCGGCCGCCCAGCAGCCGGTCAAGCCAGCCCGAGCGGCCATGGCGGAACGCCGACAGGATGGCGCGCAGCGTATCGGTCTGGTCGGCCAGCGCGCCGGCCCCCCGCTCGAGCGCAGGGAGCGGATCGACCAGCACCACCTGCCGGTCGAGCCGGGCGAAATGGTTGCGGAAGAACGGGCGCACGACATGGCGGCGATAGGCATCGAAGCGGCGGCGCATTTCCCAGAACAGCGTGCCGCGGCCCCGGCCGGACGACCGCTCGGGCCGGGGCAGAGGGGCGAAGACCAGCATGGGCGAGCCCGCGATGTCGCCCGGCATCAGGAAGCGCCCGGGTGCCAGCCGCGACAGCCCCGCCGCCTGCGCGTCGCGCAGATGCTGCGTCCAGGCCGCGGCGAGGTCCTGGGCCACAGCCTCGTCATGCCGCGCGCCGGGATCCACGGTCGTCAGCCGGTCGCGGAAGCCCGCGGAGACTGTGCGCCGCACGGGGCTCTCCGCCACCGACAGCGCGTCGGCCGACCAGCGCTCGTAGTCCAGGTCCATCAGCGGCAGGTCGAGGAGCCACTCGCCCGGATAGTCCACGATGTCGATATTGAGCACCGGGCCGTTGCCGCCGCCGCCGAAGACCTCACCCAGAAGGCCGGAGACGCCCTCGATAATGCCCCGCGGCTGCAGCGCCAGCGACAGGCGAAGCTGGCTGACCGAGCGGGTGGAGACGGGCCATGCCGGCGGGTCGGCCCTCAGCGCCGCGACATGCGCCTCGTAGGCGAAGCGCGGCACGTCGTCGTCGGGTTGCGGCCTGATCATCGCCGCGCGGATGCGGCCGTTTGTGCCTGCGGGGAACTGCAGCAGGCGCTCACGGCTCAGCAGGTTGGCGATCAGAGCCGTGATGAAGACCGTTTTGCCGGCCCCCGAGAGCCCAGTCACGCCGAGCCGGATCGAGCTCTCGAAGGCCGAACTCGCCTCGGCCCGGATCCGCTCGATCCCATCGACGACGTCATCGGCGAGACCGCTCAGTCCCAGATCCGGCCAACTGCTCAGCGAGCCGTCCGACGGGCCGCGCTGGGCTGAACGCTCGATGCCTGGATCGGCGTCGTGCAGCGGCTTCTCGCTCATCGCGTGGCAGTCCTCTCGGCGGTCCGGGTCGGTGCGGGGTTGATCCCGGGTCGATAGTGCATGGTCGGTGTCGATGCCCGCGCAACATCGGTCGCGCCGCCGGCCGGCACAAGGGACTGCCGGCCCGCCCCGGTGTCTTGCACGGCACCGTTGCCAAGCAGGGCTCGGCCCGGCATCAGGCGCGCCATGCCGCGCTATCGCCTGACAATCGAGTACCACGGCGGCCCGTTCGCCGGCTGGCAGCGCCAGGACGGGCAACCGAGCGTTCAGGCGAGCCTGGAACGCGCGCTCTCTGCCCTCGACACCGCGCCGGACAACGCCGCCATCGTCGTGCAGGGCGCCGGCCGGACCGATGCCGGTGTGCATGCGACGGGCCAGGTGGCCCATGTCGACCTCGCACGTGTCTGGGACCCGCATCGCCTGTTGCCGGCGGTCAATCACCATCTCGCCCCCGACCCGGTCGCGGTGGTGGCGGTGTGCCCGGTGGAACAAGCCTTCCACGCGCGCTTCTCCGCCACGGCGCGTCATTATGAGTACGTGATCCTGAACCGCCGCGCGCCGCTGACGCTCGAGGCCGGGCTGGCTTGGCGGGTCGCGCGGCCGCTGGACGCGGAGGCGATGGCCGCCGCCGCCGCTCTGATGCTCGGCCGGCACGACTTCACGACCTTCCGCGCGAGCCAATGCCAGGCCAGTTCGCCCGTCAAGACGCTGGACCGCTTCGACGTCATGCGTATGGGCGACCGGATCACCGCGCGCCTCTCCTCCAGGTCGTTCCTGCACAATCAGGTACGCAGCCTGATCGGCAGCCTGGAGAAGGTCGGCAGCGGCGCATGGAAGCCTGAAGACATGCGCGCGGCCTTGGAGGCTCGCGATCGCACGGTCTGTGGCCCGGTCGCACCGGCGCATGGTCTCTATCTGACCGGGGTCGACTATGCCGATGCGGCGGCGCTGCCCGCGATCGGGGGCGACACCGGGGCTGACGGCGCGAGACGGGGCGCACTGACGCGCCCGGATGGACGGTCTTGACCGGCCCGCTATCTGCCGCCTCCGGCAAGAGAGGTGGACCAGCCCATGACACCCGACGACAGCACGGCGCCGCTCCCCTTCGACCAGGGCGGCGCCGACGCCGACACCGACATCCCCGCCCTCATGGCGCCCACGCGCGCCGCAGGTCTCGCCCGGATCGGGGCCTTCGCGCCCCGCATGGGCGGGCACTACAAGTCGAAGCGCAATTTCGACAACGGACCGCAGAAGCGGGACAATGTCAGCGTGCTGTCCCCCTATCTCGCCCGTCGCATGGTGACCGAGGAGGAGACGGTGGCGCGGGCGCTCCAGGCGCACCGCCTGTCTTCGGCCGAGAAGTTCGTGCACGAAGTTGTCTGGCGCACCTATTTCAAGGGCTGGCTGGAACTGCGCCCGTCGGTCTGGGACAGCTATCGCCTCGGCGTCGAGGGCGACAGGGCGGGGCTGGAAGCCAATCGCGGCCTTAAGAAGGATGTCCAGCGGGCCATGGCCGGCGATACCGGGATCGAGGCCTTCGACGTCTGGGCGGAGGAACTGGTCGAGACCGGCTATCTGCACAATCACGCGCGGATGTGGTTCGCCTCGATCTGGTGTTTCACGCTCGATCTGCCTTGGCGGCTGGGCGCGGACTTCTTCCTGCGCCATCTGATCGACGGCGATGCGGCGTCGAACACGCTGGGCTGGCGCTGGGTCGCGGGGCTGCACACGGTCGGCAAGAACTATGTCGCCGCGGAATGGAACATCGCCAAATTCACAGCCTCGCGCCCCGATGGCGCGCTGTCGGCCACGGGGCTGGCGAAGAACCCCGTGCCGCTTGACGACGGCGGGCTGCCGCCGCGCGGCGCGCTGCGCCCGGTCGATCCGCCGCGCTGGGACGTGCCGACGGCGCTGTTGCTGACGACCGAGGACCTGGCGGTCGAGAGCCTGCCGATCCGCCGCGACCCGGTCGCGGTGGCGACCCTGCGCCTGACCGAGCACCGCTCGGACGCCGAGGTCTCCGCTATGGTCGTCGAGTTCGATCGCGGCGCGCTGGCCGATGCCGCCACGCGCGTCGGTTCGCCGGACGCCCCGAGCTTCGAGACCGGCTGCACGCCCGAGGCGATCATCGATTGGGCCCGCACCGCCGGCGCGGAACGCATCGCCACGCCTTTCCTGCATGCCGGCTGGGTGAAGGATTGGATTGATGGCGCCAGGCCGGAATTGGCGCGCGCCGGCATCGCGATCGAGGAGATCCGGCGACCTTGGGACGAGGCATTCCACCCCCACTGCACCGCTGGTTTCTTCAAGGTCAAAGAAAAGATCCCGAGGATTTTGAGCAGCCTCGGCGTGTCGGG
>JBCCSW010000225.1:0-7078 GCA_039199465.1 Pseudomonadota bacterium | reverse complement strand
GCGAGATCACGGAACGCCTCGCCTCGCTCGGCGACGAGGTGCGCGCCATGCTTCGACGGGTCGAGAGCGATCCGCGCGATCTGGAGCGGGCGCGTCGCTATCTCTCGGTGCATCTGGTCGGCGCCAGCGAGGCGACGAAGAAGTATGCCGAGGCGCTGGAGGGCGATGAGGATGCCCGCGACGACCCGCGCCTTCGCGACGACTATGTCACCCTGATCACCGAGCTTGAGCAGAGCTTCCAGCGTGGCCGGAACGCCATGCTGGGAGAGGACCGCACGGATCTGGAGATCGAGATCGAGGTCTTGCGCGACCGCCTGGGGCGCGAGCGCTCGGCACGCTGACGACGCCAACACCCCACCACCACACGAACGACCAGAGACAACACGCGGAGGAGCCGATGTCCGAAACCACCAAAACCGACACGCCCGACGCCGAGATCATCCCGCCCGAGCTTGCGGCCGAGATCGAGGAGGCCGTGAAGCCGCCGCGCGAGCTGCGGACCGAGATCGTCCCGATCGACATGGCCGAGCCCGAGGAGCGCGCCGAGATCGAGAAGCGGCTGGCCGAACTCGACCTCACCGACACCTCCTCGATCGTGAAGTTCGGCTCGGGCGCCCAGACGCAGCTGACCGAGATCTCGGATTCGATGCTGGAGGGCGTGCGCAACAAGGACACTGGCCCCGCCGGCGACAGCCTGCGCGACATGGTCAGCACGATCCGCGGCTTCGACACATCGGAGTTGGATCCGAATGCCAAGCAGAGCTGGTGGGACCGCCTGCTGGGCCGCATCACCCCCGTCGCCCAGTTCATCGCCGAGTACGAGGACGTGCGCGGCCAGATCGACAAGATCACCGACACCCTGCTGCGCCACGAGACGACGCTCCTCAAGGACGTCAAGTTCCTCGACCGGCTCTATGACGAGACGTTGGGCTTCTACGACGAGCTCGGTCTCTACATCGCCGCTGGTGAGGCGCGGCTCGACAAGCTCGACGTGTTCGAGATCCCCGAACTGGAGAAGGCCGCGCAGAGCGCGGAGGAGGGCGAGGGCGCGATGGCGGCGCAGAACCTGCGCGACCTGCGTGCCGCGCGCGACGAGCTGGAGCGCCGCGTGCACGACATGAAGCTGACCCGCCAGGTCACGATGCAGTCGCTGCCCTCGATCCGGCTGGTGCAGGAGAATGACAAGGCGCTGATCAACAAGATCAACTCGACGATGGTGAACACCATCCCGCTATGGCGCCAGCAGCTTGCCCAGGCGGTGACGATCGCGCGGATGGGCGATGCCGCAAAGGCAACGCGGGCCGCAACCGACTTGACCAACGAGTTGCTGGAGAAGAACGCGCAGAACCTCAGAACCGCGAATGCCGAGGTGCGCCAGGAGATCGAGCGCGGCGTGTTCGACATCGAGGTCGTGAAGCGCGCCAACGAGACGCTGATCGACACGATCGAGGATAGCCTGCGCATTGCCGATGAGGGCAAAGCCAAGCGCGCCGCCGCCGAGGCCGAGATCCAGCAGATGGAGGCCGATCTGAAGGCGGCGCTCGCCGCAGCCTCGGCCCGGCAACTGTCCGGCGGCGATGCCGCTGCGCCGGCGGGCGAACAGTAGGGGAAATCCGTCGGTCCCCGATGGCCTCAGCGCCGTTCTGGCGCCGGGGCCGGGGCGCTCGCCTGCTGGCCGGATGACGTTGGGACGCCCCGAAAGGTTGCGCCTCCGAACTAGTCAGGACGGCCATGACCGCGGCATGGTAATGGAACCCTTTTCCATTTGCCGGAGGTCTTCATGACCAGTCCTGCTGATGCCATCGGTCATTGCCTGACACGCTATGCCGGCTTCTCCGGCAAGGCGGGTCGCGCGGAGTTCTGGTGGTTCGCGCTCTTCGTGCTGCTCGGTGCGATCGTGTTCTCGCGTCTCGATGCCACGCTCGGTCTCGAGGCGATGTTCGCGATGCCGCAGAGCTTGCAGCCCCGTCCGGGGATAGAGCCGCTGTTCACCTATCAGGCGCCGGGACCCATCACCGCGCTGTGGCTGGCGGCGATAGCGCTGCCGTTCCTGGCCGCGGCGACGCGGCGCCTGCGCGACCGCGATATGGGGCCGGGATGGCTGATCCTGCTGATCGTGCCCATTGCCGGATGGGTTGTGCTGATCACCTTCCTCGGCCTCGGCCAGCGGGCCGAGCTGGATGCGCGCGGCCTGCCGCAGGACAGCACCCTGCCGGGCGAGTGAGGTCGGCAGGGCGGCCCTGACGCCCTGTCCCATCATGGCCAATCCGGTCGTCAGCGTCCCGACGGGCGTCGCTTTGGCCACGATCAAAGACCGAGACCGGCGGGCATGACCAGGTGCGGACCGTCGTTGCGCACCTGACCGACGGCGCGGTCGACCTCGTGCACGGCCGTCAGCGCGTCGGGGATCGGCAGCATCAGCGCCGCATCTGCCGGCGAAGGGCCGGTAAGCCAGGTCTCGAAGGCCGCCTCGTCCAGCACGACGGGGCTGCGTGGATGCAGCTGGCGCGTCGCCGGCCCCGCCGCGGTGGTCAGGATGGTCGCGCTGACCAATCGCTCACCATCGACCACCGCCTCGGCCCAGAGCCCGGCAAAGCAGAACCCCGGACGGTTGGTGCGCTTGGCGATGAACCACGGCGTCTTGGCGCCCGCCTTTCCCGTCCATTCGTAATAGCCCGCCGCCGGCACGAGACAGCGCCCGAACTTCCAGGCATCGCGGAACATCGGCTTGGCCGCGGCCTCCTCGGCGCGCGCGTTGAACGTGCTGGCCTTCAAATCGGCCAGGGGCTTTCGCCACCAGCGCGGCACCAGGCCCCAGCGTGCCGACAACACCCGGCGCGCCTCCCCCGACGCACCCGCGGCGACGACGATGGCGATCCGCTGGGTCGGCGCGACGTTCCAGCTTGGCGGCGGCCAGTCGCCGACAGGCGCCGCGTCGAGCCCCGAGATGACCCCCGAGGCGATCCCAGGGCTGCGTCCAGAGCCGGGCCGATGGTCGGAGCCAGCATCGAGCTTTGCGTCCCGCCCGGGGCCCCCGGCAGGCTGCCAGCTGTCGACCCAATCGGGCGGTGGTGCGTCGCGTTCGATTCGCAACCACTCCACGCTGTCGGCGTGACCGGCGATCAGCGCGCTGGCGAAACGTCCGCACATAGCGCCTTTCCCTTGCTGGTTGTTCCAGACCGGTTCTGTTCGCGCGATATCGCAACACGCTGTTTCACGGCTGAGGGTACCGTGTCTAGATTGAGGGAGGGCCGGGCCGATCGCCGCCGGTCGACGGAGTGGCAGCAAGATCGGGCAGGTGCACAGAATGCGTGACCCAGCGATAGATCCGGTGCCGGCGCGGCGGCGCCGTCGGGTCGCCAGGTTCCTGCCGGCAACCGTGACCGCGCTGATCCTCGCCGGCTGCGCCAGCCCGCGCGACAACGTAGACTACGCGGCCTATGAGGCAGCGCTCCGCGCGCTCGGTGACCTGCGTACCGACACGGCGCCCGTCGATGCGCCGTTCTCGAACGAGGATCTGGTCAGGAACTTCGCCCGTATCGCGCTCCGCCACGAAGCCGATATCCGCCTTGCCGGATCCGAGAGCAATGCCGCGCCCAACCCGCTGCAGCGCTGGGAGCGGCCGATCCGCTACAGCCTGTTCGGCTCTGCCGCCACGCTCCGCGACATGAAGGAGGTCGATGGCTTCATGGGCCGGATCGGTCGGCTGACCGGCCTTCCGGTCGTGCCCGCGACAACGGCGCCCAACCTGATCGTGCTGATCACCAGCAGCGAGGAGCGCGACGCCGTGCAGGCCGCGCTCAACCAGCATCACCCGGCGCTTGGCCGCAGCTTCGCGCTCTGGCGCTCGAGCCCCGAGATCGTGTGCGCCGCCACCAACCTGATCGCAGGCGCCAACCGGCACGAGATCGTCTTCGGGCTCATCATGATCGGCGAGGAAGTGCGCGGCCTGCTCCGCCAGTCCTGCCTGCACGAGGAGATCACCCAGGCGCTCGGCCTCGGCAACGACCACCCGGCCGTCCGCCCATCGATTTTCAACGACGATGAGGAATTCGCTCTGCTCACCCTTCACGACCAGTGGCTTATCAGGCTTTTGTACGATCAGCGGCTCAGCCCCGGCATGACCGAGCGCGAAGCCGTCGATGTCCTGCGCCGTATCCTCCCCGATCTGAGGCCCTCGGGGGGCGCCGGAGATCCGCGGGGCGATCTGCCGCCGCCGCACCCGACGACCCGTATCGACCGCGTATCCCGGAGTTCTTCATGAGTGCTTTGCTTGCCCCACTGCTTTCACCCCTGCTCGCCGGATGGATGGCGGCCGGATCCTGTCTCGGCTGTGCGCAATACCTGTCGGGTAGCGAGTGGCAGGGCTACGAGACCACGGCGCTTGCCATGGGCAAGATGCGCCTCGAACGTGCGCCGACCGGACTGCCCGTCTCGAAGAAGGGCCTCGCCGACAACTTCCGCCGTATCGCCTTCGGCATCGAGCATGACGTGCTGGACCCGAACGATCCTGCGGTATCCGAGGGCGGGCGCCTCCGCCGCTGGCAGCGCCCGGTCAGGCTGCATGTCACCTCGCTCGGCGACGCAGCGACACGCCATCTGTCGGTGGTGTCCGAGGTTGCGAGCCGCATCGCCGAGGCGACGCGCCATCCCATCGTCGCGGCGACGCCGAAGCATCCCGCCAACATGGCGGTGATGTTCCTCCGACCCCAGGACTACGCGATCGCCGGCGACGCACTCCGCCGGCGGCCGGGCGGTCACTGGCTGGCGAAACAGGTCGAGAGTTTCGGCCGCGCGACGCATACGCCCTGTGTCGGCATTTTCCTGCACGCCGAAACCGTCGAGGCCGGCCGGCCCGACGAGATCCTGTTCGCGCTTGCGCTGATCCGCGCCGGGCTGCCGCCACGCCTCGGCCGGGCCTGCGTCGAGGAGGAACTGGCCCAAGCCATGGGCCTGCCGAACGACGACCCTTATGTCCGCCCCTCGGTGTTCAACGACGATCAGGAATTCGCGCTGCTGACCGACCATGACGAGGCCCTGCTCCGCATCCTTTATGATGAGCGGCTGTCGCCCGGCATGAGCGAGGGCGAGGCGATGGCCATCGTGCCGGACATCATCGCCGGCATGGACGTGGCAAAGCTAAGCGGCAGAGCCCAGAATTAACTGCGTCCCTTAGCGCAGCAGAAAGTTCCATCTGTGAAACGAAAACGGAGGCGACTTTCAGAGCTGTAGCTAGGGGGCAGCGGCGGTGGATGCACCTGGGCAGGGCGTTCGAGACAACGCTGACGCCGCTCCTGCGGGAGCGGCGCAGGATCCCGCGCTAGATCCGCAGGATGGGGCGGCAAGCGCACAGCAGCTGAATGCCGTCTTCGACAGCCTGCGCACGATCTATGTCGACTATCCCGATGCCGCGATCATCGCCGACCATCTGCGCCGGATCGTCTGGGTCAATCCCATGGCCGAAGCGATGTTCGGCTACCGCATCGAGGATCTGCTCGGCCATCAGACCGCGATCCTCTATGCCGATCCCGAGGATTTCGTCGAGACCGGGCAGGTGCGCTATAATGCGGCGCCGACCGCCGCGCGCAGCCATTACGAGGTGGCCTATAAGCGCCGCTCGGGCGAGGTGTTCCTGAGCGAGACCACCGGCGGCCCGCTCCGCTCGGATGATGGCCGGGTCATCGGGTTCCTGGGGATCATCCGCGACATCTCGGCCACGCGCGATTTCGACGCCACGCTGTCCTCGCTCTATGCGCTCAGCTGGGACCAAAAGCTCAGCACGCCCGAGAAGATGACAGGCGTCCTGGATCTCGGTCGCCGGTATTTCGGCCTCGACAACGGCGCCATCGTGCTGATCGAGGATGAGCAGGCCGTGGTCCGCTACGTCCGGATGGAGAACGGTGGCCTCAAGGCCGACGACCGCCTGCCGCTCTCGGGCAGCATTGCCGGCATCATCCACGAGAGCTTGGACATCGTATGCTGTTCGGCGCGGGCGGCCGACGGCGTCGACTTCTCGCGGGTCAGCCCGTTCGTGAAGGGACGGTTGGCCGAAGGCGACGTCGCCTCGTGGATCGGGGCCACGCTCGACGTCGATGGCGAACCGCATGGCGCCGTCTATTTCTGGTCATCAACGCTGCGCCGCCCCTTCCTGCGGGTCGAGCGTGACATGGGCGGCATCATCGCGCCCTGGATCGGTCACAAGATCTCGCGCGAAAACGCGATGAACCGGTTACAGGCCGCCCACCGCGCCGCGGAAGCGGCGACGCGGGCGAAGTCCGAGTTCCTCGCCGCCCTAAGCCACGACGTGCGCACGCCGTTGACCGGGCTGATCGGCATGCTGGACCTGATCGGGCTGGAACCGCGCAGCGACGAGCGCCAGATGATGGTGCAGTATGCGCGCGGGGCCGCCACATCGCTGTTCTCGCTGCTCAGCAACTCGCTCGAGCTCATCCAGTCCGGTCACGCCAATCAGGTGATCAGGAATGACGAGGTCGCGTTGATCACGCTGGCCGAGGAAGCGCTCGCCCCGTTCGCCCCGTCCGCCCTGCAGCGGAGCCTCATCCTAGACGCCTCGGTCGCGGCCGGGCTGCCGGAACGCATCGTCACCGACCACGCGCGCATGCGCCAGATCCTGCACAACCTCGTCTCGAACGCGTGCAAATACACCAAGCGCGGTGAAGTGCGCCTGGCGATCGATCGGGCCGAGCGGGCCGGGTTTTTGTCGATCTCGGTCAACGATACCGGCATCGGGATCGACGCGGCCGACCAGGCGCGCATCTTCGAGCCGTTCGAGCAGGCGCATGGCGAGAACGAGCGTGAGGAGACCGGTACCGGCATCGGCCTCGCACTCTGTCACCGCCTGGTACAGGCGCTGGGCGGCACCATCGGCTTGGCCAGCACGCCGGGCGAGGGCAGCCGCTTCTGGATCGAGATCCCCTGCCGCCCGGCCTCGAGCAACGGCGAGGAGGCCAAGGGCGGCGGGGGATCTCGATCCAGAAGCGGCTGCCCTCGCCCGGCGTGCTGGCCAAGCCGATGGTGCCGCCCAGCGCCTGTACCAGGCGGTGACAGAGTGCGAGGC
>JBCCSW010000224.1:0-7108 GCA_039199465.1 Pseudomonadota bacterium | reverse complement strand
GCGCTCTACCCGCATATGACGGCCTATCGAAACATGGCCTTCGGGATGACGCTGGCGAAGGAGGGGCCGGATGCCATCGACCGCCGCGTGCGCGCCGCGGCCGAGATGCTGGAGCTGACGCCGCTGCTGGAGCGGCTGCCGAAGGAGCTATCGGGCGGTCAGCGCCAGCGCGTCGCCATCGGTCGCGCCATCGTGCGCGAGCCGCGGGTGCTGCTGTTCGACGAGCCGTTGTCCAACCTCGACGCCTCGCTCCGCGGTCAGATGCGCGTCGAGATTGCGCGCCTGCACGAGCGCCTGGCGAACACGATGATCTACGTCACCCATGACCAGGTCGAGGCGATGACGCTCGCCGACCGGATCGTGGTGCTGAACGGCGGGCGGATCGAGCAGGTGGGCACGCCGTTGGAACTCTATCATCGTCCCGCAAACCGGTTCGTCGCCGGCTTCATCGGGGCGCCCCCGATGAACTTTCTGGACGTCGCGCATGGCGATGGTGGGCTGGCCTTGCCCGGTGGCGGCCACCTGGCCCTGGACGCGGCGGCCGAGACGACCACCCTCGGCATCCGGCCCGAGGATCTGGTGCCGGCCGATGACGGCCCGATCCGGGGCGCCGTTACCTTGGTCGAGGAACTGGGCGAGGTGCATCTCGTCCATATCGACCTGGGGCAGGCCGGCCTCGTCGCGAAGCTGTCGGGCGCCGCAGGGGTGCGCCGCGGTGAGCCTCTGGCGCTCGCGCCGGCCGACGGGGCCTGCCATCTGTTCGGCGCGGACGGCAACCGGCTCTGAGACCGAGGCGGTGCCGCCGGGTCCCGGAATGCACCCCCGGCCGGACCATCAAGGCGAGGGTCACGACGAAGCGGCACTGTGTCTCGCCCGACCGTTCGCCGCCGGCCGGCAGATGATCGAGGCGCCGACGGCCGGCACCTGCGACAACCGCGGCACTGCCGCATGCCAGTCTCAAGGGCGCGCAGCCCGTTCCTTATCGATCGAGCGACCGACACGGTGGACCAGACAATCTAGGTCCCTGAAACCAACGCGACCGTCGGCGGCGTAGGGTCGGCTTAGAAGCCACTCCGCAGCATCGCCGACCCGGCCGACCCGGTGAAAGAGCCCGCAATGTGAGACTTGGCCAGCACCCGGCCCATTCTTGGCCCCTGATCGGGGTGGGGTGACGGAGACAGTATGAGACGCTTCCGCCGTCGTGCGGAACGCCACTGACCACCCCGTGTCGCCGCTTAGTTGGTTCGCCTGAAATGTGGGATCGAATTTCGTGTCGGTGGTGATTTCCGGCGTGGCGAGGCAAGAAAAATTTTGGTACGGAACCGTTCCGTACCGTTTTGGTGGAAGGGACACGGCTCCATGCGCGCGCTCTCGAGCGAGGCCTTCGCGGCCTTCGTCACCCGATTTCGGTATCCCCTGCTGGCGCTCTGCCTGCTGCTGGTCGGCGCCGCGATGGCGCCCATCGCGAACATCTGGCCGCCCGATCCGTCGGCACGGATCTTCTTCGCGCCCGAGAACCCCGAGCGCCAGGCGCTGGACGCGTACGAGGCGGCCTATGCGAAGGACGACAACCTCGCCATCGTGATCGTGCCGGAGGGCGGCGACGTCTTCGCACCGGACATGCTCGCCATGATCGGCGACATCACCGAGCGGGCCTGGCGCCTGCCGCTGGTACGCCGCGTCGACAGCCTGACCAACTTCCAGCACACCTATGCCGATGCCGAGGGTCTGGTTGTCCGCGACCTGGTCCCCGATCCCGCCGGGGTCACCCCTGCGGAGGCGGCGGAGGCGAAGGCCATCGCGCTGGACCGGCTGGAGGTCGTCGATCGGCTGGTCAATCCGACCGGCGATGTCGCCCAGGTGAGCGTGTTGTTCCGCCTGCCCGGCGTGAACCCGACCGAGGAGGTGCCCTCGATCGTCGCTGCCGCGCGCGCGCTGGTGGCCGAGATTGAGGCCGATCACGCTGTCGATGTTCGGCTGACCGGCGCGATCATGATCAACAACCAGTTCGCAACCAGCGGGCGCGAGGACAGCGCCAACCTGCTCGGCCCGATGTTCCTGGTGATCCTGTTGATCGTGGGACTGGCGCTGCGTTCGGTCTTTGCGACGGTCTCGGTGTTGATCGTGATCACGCTCTCGGCGTTGGCGGGGCTGGGCGCCGCGGGCTGGTTCGGCTTCCGCCTGAACTCCGTCACGGTGTTGGCGCCGCTCTACATCATGACGCTGGCCGTCGCCTCGGCCGTGCATGTGCTGACCGCCTGTCGCGCCCGCATGCCCGAGACCGGCGACCGCCGCGTCTGGGTCGAAAAGGCGCTTGCCGAGCATGCGCCTGCCATTGCCATCGCCTGCGTGACCACCGCCATCGGCTTCTATTCGCTCAATTTCTCAATCTCTCCGCCGTTCCGCCAGCTTGGCAATATCGTCGGGACCGGGGTGCTGGCCGCGATGGTGCTGACGCTGTTTGCGCTGCCGGGTCTGATCACGCTGCTGCCGCTCCGCCGCCAGGCCAGCGCCGAGGCCGAACCGCGCCTGATGCGCGCCATCGCCGAGTTCGTGATCGCCAGGCGCCGGCTGGTGCTGCCGGGCATGCTGCTGGTGGTGGGCGCCTGCGCCGCGGGCATCGCCACGATCAAGCTGGAAGACGACTTCCTGCGCTACTTCGACGAGCGCTACGAGTTCCGGCAGGATACCGACTTCACCGAGCAGCGGCTGACCGGCGTCAATCTGCTGAATTACGCGCTGCCGGCGGGCGGACCCCAGGCCATCAACGATCCCGCCTATCTGGATCAGCATGCCGCCTTCGTCTCGTGGCTCCGTGAGCAGCCGGAGGTGCGCCATGTCTACTCGCTGACCGACACCATCCGCCGGCTGACGATGAACATGAATGACGACGACCCGTCGTTCTACCGCCTGCCCGAGACCGAGGAGGCGGCTTCGCAATACCTGTTCCTGTACGAGCTGTCGCTCGGCTACGGCCAGGACCTGACCGATCAGATCAATGTCCAACGCTCGGCGATGCGGGCGACCGTGTCGGTGAACCGGGCGACGACGGCCGAGATGCGCGACCTGACGCTTCGGGCCGGTGAGTGGGTGGCCGCCAACGCCCCCTTGATCCAGGCGGCGTGGGAGGCTGAGCATCCCGATCGCCCGCAGGTCACGCCCACCGGCGTCGTGCATGTCTTTAACCTGATCAGCTATCGTGACGTCCGCGCCATGCTGTCGGGCACGGCGATCGCGCTGGTGCTGATCTCGGGTATCATCATGCTGTCGCTACGCTCGCTCCGCGTCGGCCTCATCAGCCTGGTGCCGAACCTGGTGCCGGCGGCCATGGCCTTCGGGCTGTGGGGCTTTCTGGTCGGCAACGTGACGTTGGCCATCGCCGTGGTGCTGGCGGCGACGCTCGGCATCGTGGTCGACGACACGGTGCATTTCCTGTCGAAGTACCACGCGGCCCGGCGCAAGGGGGCGAGCCCCGAAGACGCCGTGCGCCACGCCTTCCTGCGCGTCGGCAACGCGCTGCTGATCACGACCGTCGGCCTGGTCGCGGGCTTTGCGATCCTCGCGACCTCGGGCTTTGCGGTGAACGGTGACATGGCCAAGCTGACGGCCATCACCATCACCGTGGCGCTGATCGCCGATTTCTTGCTGCTCCCCTCCCTCCTAATCTGGCTGGACACACGGAAGAACGCCATGAGCAACACCGCAGCCCCGACGACCGCCGCCATCGCCTGCCTCGCGCTGGCCGGCCTGACGCTGACCGCCACCGACGCCCTTGCCCAGGATGCCGAGGCGAAGGGCCTGGAGATTGCCGAGGCCGCCGACAAACGCGACCTCGGCTGGGGCGCGTATTCGGTGTCGGGCGAAATGATCCTGCGCGACGCCGGGGGCGGTGAGAACCGCCGCGTCTTCGAGAATCTGCTGCTGGAGCGCGAGCCGCGCGACAAGGGCGATCTGTCGGTCATCGTGTTCTCGCGCCCGCGCGATATCCGCGGCACGGGCCTGCTGACCCATGCCAATATCGAGCCGACCGACGACGATCAGTGGCTGTACCTGCCGGCGCTGAAGCGGGTGAAGCGGATCTCGTCCTCGAACCGCACCGGCAAGTTCGTCTCGTCTGAGTTCTCCTACGAGGATCTCGGCAGTCAGGAGGTCGACGACTACACCTACAAATGGGTGCGCGACGAACCCTGTCCGGGCGCCGCCGATCTGACCTGCCATGTGGTCGAGAGTTATCCGGTCAATAGCGACTCGGGCTACTCGCGCCGCGTCGCCTGGACCGATATCGGCGAGTACCGCCAGTGGAAGGTGGAGTTCTACAACCGCGGTGGCGCGCTGGAGAAGATCCTGACGGCCGAGGGCTTTCAGGAATACGACGGCAATTACTGGCGCGCAGACAAGCTGACGATGGAGAACGTGCAGACCGGCAAGTCGACCGATCTGCTGTTCACCGACTACGACTTCTCGGCCGGCCTGGACGACGGCGATTTCGATCCCAACCGTCTGGCACGGATGGCGCGGTGAGGCACCTCGCCCTGCTCGCCGCCGCAACCCTTGCGGCGGCCCCTGCGGCTGCCCAGGACGACGACGCGGCCCCCGCCTGGTTCCCCGAATACACCGAGTTCTTCGGCGAGGTTGAGTTCGAAGCCACGCTGTTCCCCGAAGAGCCCCAGTTCGACGACCAGGCCGACCACGCGGGGTCGGTGGCGGCCGAGGCGACGTTCCTGGCCGAATGGCTGGGTGGGGACCTGGCGCTGGAGGTCACCCCCTTCGCCCGGGTCGACGTCGTCGATGACGAGCGTTCGAACGTCGATCTGCGCACCGCGAAGGTCGACTATGCCTTTGGCGACTGGGCGCTGCGTCTCGGCGCCGACCGCATCTTCTGGGGCCGGGCCGAGGCGTTCCACCTGGTCGATATCGTCAACCAGACCGATGCGGCCGAGGATCTGGACGACGAGGACCGGCTTGGCCAGCCGATGATCCGCCTCGCCCGCCTGACGGATATCGGCGAGTTCTCGGCGATCTACTTCCCCTACAACCGCACCCGCCGCTTTCCCGGCATCGACGGTCGGTTGCGCAGCAATCCGCGCATCGACGACGACGCACCGATCTTCGAACCCTCGGCCAAGCGTTTCGCCCCGTCCTTCGCGCTGCGCTATGCGGGGTTCGTGGGCCCGGTCGATCTGGGCGTCTCGATGTTCCACGGGCTGGCCCGAGACCCGTCCATCACCTTCGATCCCGGCACCGGCCGGCTACGCCCCGTCTATTCGCGCATCACCCAAGGTGCGGTGGATTTCCAGTACACCTCGGGCGCCACGCTGTGGAAATTCGAGGGGCTGGTACGCGCGGGCGAGCGTGACGCGACCTTCGAGAAGCAGTTCTTCGGCGCGGCGACCGGCGGGCTGGAGCACACGCTGTTCGGCATCTTCGGGACCAATGCCGATCTGGGCCTGATCGCTGAATACGCGATCGACAGCCGCCTGGACGACAGCAACACCGCCTTTCAGAACGACCTGATCCTGGGCACCCGCCTGGCGCTGAACGATGTCGACGACACGGCGCTGCTGCTGACCGGTGCGGGCGATCTGGAGGAGGGCGATCTCTCCTTTCGGCTGGAGGCCGAGACGCGGCTCAGCGAACGGCTGACGCTGGAGGTCGAGAGCCAGATCTTCGATATCCGCTCGGACGGTGGCGCCGCCGCGCTGGCCGATGACAGCTTCGTGCGCGTGAAGCTCGGCGTCTTCTTCTAGGCCGGCTCGTCGGAACACGCCCGGCTGCATTGCCCACCCACCTGCAACCCGGCCGGCTTGCCCCATGGCGCGTCAGGCGACAGGGTCGCGGCAGTGCTTGCTTGGGGGCTGCGATGATCGATCCGGTGCCGCTGAAATCCGGTCTCGCGATGCCGGGCCTCGGTCTCGGGACCTGGCGCATGGGCGAGGATCCAGGCGCCGAGCGTGACGAGATCGCCGCGATCCGTCGGGCCGTGGAGCGGGGCATCACCCATATCGACACCGCCGAGATGTATGGCGAGGGCGACTGCGAGGCGCTGCTCGGCCGCGCGATCCAGGGCCTCGCGCGCGAGCGCCTGTTCATCGTCTCGAAGGTCTATCCCTGGAACGCCAGCGCCGAGGGCATGGCCGAGGCCTGCGCGGCATCGCTCCGCCGGCTCGGCACCGACTATCTCGACCTGTATCTGCTGCACTGGCCGGGCGCGATCGCCTTCGAGCAGACGCTTGAAGGCGCGGCGCAGTTGAAGGCCGAGGGCAGGATCCGGGCCTTCGGCGTCTCGAATGTCGACGCGTCGATGGTCGCGGCCCTGGCCCGGTCGGGCCTGGATGACGCCGTCGAGGCCAACCAGGTCATGTACAACCCGGCCCGCCGGGGTATCGAGGTCGACCTGCTGCCGCTGATGGCCGAGCGCGGCATCGCCGCCGTCGCCTATACCCCGCTGGAGCCCGACCGACTGCGCCGCAATCGCGGCTTCGTGGCCCTCGCCGCCGATCTCGGCCTGGCGCCGCCGGTGCTGGCGCTGGCCTGGCATCTCACGCGCGCCCAGGCGGTGCCGATCCCGAAAGCCGGGCGCGTCGCCCATGTCGATGCGCTGGTCGAGGCCGCCGGCATCACGCTGACCGCCGAGGTGCTTGAGGAGATCGACCGGCTGTTTCCGGCGCCGACGCGGCCGCAGCCACTCGACATCATCTAGACACTCTCAATCCGGCGCAGGCGCGATGCTGAGCCGTGTGCCGCCCAGCGCCCTGAACGCCCGACTGCGGCAGGTCAGCACGATGATCTGCAGATCCGCGGCCTCGGCCGTCAGCGTGTCGAACAGCCGTTCGATCCGGTCATCGTCGGTGAACACCAGCGCATCGTCCAGGATGAGCGGTGGCGCGCTGCCGCCTTTGGCCATCAGCCGCGCGAAGGCGAGGCGCACGAGCAACGCGATCTGCTCCTGCGTCCCGCCCGAGAGCTGCTCGAAGCGCTCCTCGCCGGTCGGCCGGGTCAGGGTGGCAGGCAGCATAGCCTCGGCATCGAGCGCGATCTCGGCGGGACGCAGGAGCAGATCGCGTTGCTCGTGCGCCTCGCCTTCGCGCGGCTGATGGCCAAAGGCGGC
>JBCCSW010000223.1:0-7114 GCA_039199465.1 Pseudomonadota bacterium | reverse complement strand
GCCTGCGGTGCGCCGCGACCTCCAGAACGGCACTGACCCGAACGACGACGATGATGCCGACCCGGGATCCGAGCCCGACGGGCGGGCCTGACGCCTATTCCGCCATGCCGGCCATGCTGTCGGTCGCGCGCAGCAGTTCGCTGGCGATCGGCGGCTCGGACAGGGCATGACCCGCGTCGTCGACCAGGCGCAGCGTCGCCCCGGGCCAGGCGGCCGATACGGTCATCGCCGTCGCCGGCGGGCAGATCATGTCATAGCGGCCCTGGACGATGATGCCGCGCAGATGCGCGATCTTCTTCATCCCCGCCAGGATCTGGTCATCCCGCTCCAGCCAGCCGCCATTCTGGAAGAAATGGCTCTCGATCCGCGCGAAGGACCGGGCATAGGCCGCCTCGACGAAGCTGGACGGCAGCGGCCGCAGCGCGGCGGTCGCGCTCTCCCACCGCACCCAGGGACGGGCGAAGCGGGTCTGCGCCGCCTCGTCCCCATCGATCAGGCGGTGATGGTAGGCCGCGATCATGTCGCCGCGCTCCGCCTCGGGGATCGGGGCCACGAACTCGGCCCAGGCCTCGGGGAAGAAGCGCGCCGCGCCGCCATTATAGAACCAGTCCAGCTCGGCCCGCGTCAGCGTGAATACGCCGCGCAGGATCAGGCCGGTCACGCGGTCGGGATGCGCCTGGGCATAGAGCAGTGCGAGCGTCGAGCCCCAGGAGCCGCCGAATACCTGCCAGCGCTCGATCGACAGCGCCTCGCGCAGCCGTTCGATGTCGGCGACGAGGTCCCAGGTCGTGTTCGCCTCGAGATTGCCGAGCGGGCGCGAGCGTCCGGCACCGCGCTGGTCGAACAGCACGATGCGATAGCGCCTCGGATCGAAGAAGCGGCGCATGAAGGGCGAGGAGCCCGAGCCTGGGCCGCCATGCAGCACGACGACCGTCGGCCCCTCGTTCAGGCCCGAGACCTCGACATAGAGCTCGTGCCCGTCGCCTACCGAGAGGTGAAAACGCGTATGCGGCTCCACCAGCGGGTAGAGGCGGGGATCAGCCGTACCGCGGGAGCGTATGTTCACGTGGTCTCCGCTCTAGGCTTGGGGCGCGCGCACGCACAGGACGCCCTCAGCCGGACTGACCGCTTGGTGCCGGCTGTTTTCCCGGACTATGTGAACGGCAGGAGCCATGCAAGCGGAGCACGGATGGCAAAGCAAGCGGTAGCGAACCCAACGGCACCCGGCGCAGGACAGGATGCGGCCGAGGTGGCCAAGTTCGAGACACTCGCCGCCGACTGGTGGAACCCGAACGGGCCGCACCGGGCGCTGCATGCGATGAACCCGTGCCGGCTCGACTGGGCGCTGGACCAGATCGCGGCGCATCACGGCCTGGACCGGCGGCGCCGCGGCTGGCTGTCGGGGCTGAGGGTGCTGGACATCGGCTGTGGCGGCGGGTTGATGAGCGAGCCGATGGCGCGCCTCGGCGCCTGCGTCACCGGCATCGACGCGGCCCCGGCCAGCGCGCCGATCGCCCGCCTGCATGCCGAGGCGCAGGGGCTCGAGATCGACTACCGCACCGGTGCGGCCGAGGATCTGCTGGCCGACACGCCGCGTTTCGATATCGTGATCGCGATGGAGGTGATCGAGCACGTGCCCGATCAGGCGGCCTTCCTGCATACCGCGGCTGCCCTCATGGCACCGGGCGCGATCCTGGTGATGAGCACCCTGAACCGGACCACCGCGGCATGGACCATGGCCATCGCGGGTGCGGAATACGTGCTTCGCTGGCTGCCGCGGGGCACCCATGACTGGAACCGCTTCATCACGCCGGCCGAGTTGGAGGGCCATGTCGTGGCCGCCGGCCTTGGCGTGCTGGATGCCCGGGGCCTGGTGTTCGATGCGGTCGCGCGGCGCTGGTCGCCCGCCCCCGACCGGATGGCCGTCAACTATGTGATGGCCGCGGCGGCGCGATGAGCGGGCTCAGGCCGGGTGCCGGCGCGGGGTGACCAGCGCGATCCCGGCAAACAGCAGGCCCATCGCGACCCAGACGGTCCAGGCGTGGCTCTCCCCCAGGAAAAGCATGCCGGTGACGACGCCCGTGCCCGTGACGATATAGCCGACTTGGCTCGCGAAGATCGGACCCGCCTGCCCGATCAGCCAGACGAAGCCCAGATAGGCCGCGATGTTGAAGCCCGTCACCGCCAGCAGGTTCGTGAGCGCCGTCCAGGCCGCGCTCGCCTCTCCGGTCGGCCACATCGGCAGGCCGAGCGCGATGACCGGCAGCAGCAGGATGATCGAGGCCGACCAGAGCAGCCCGCAGCCGATCTGCAGCGTGTCGACCGACGGTGGTCGGAAGCGGTCGATCACGACGTTCTCGCCGGCATAAGACAGCGCGGCCAGGGCCGGCAGCAGCATCCACCACATCTTTCTGGCGCCGGGCAGGCCGGCCTCGGGCAGGATGATCGCCAGCATGCCCGTGAAGCCGAGGGCGATACCGCCGATACGGCGCAAATCGGCGCCTTCACGCCCCATCGGCAGGGCCAGCGCGACGGTCATCAGCGGCACTGTGGACAGCATCAGCGCCTGTACGCCGACCGGGAGATGGACGATCGCCGCGAAGGAAAGCGAGGCGGGCAACGCGGTGCCGAGCAGGCCGCAGACCACGTAGAAGACCAGATGATACCGCGTGTGCGGCATCGACCGCCCGACGATGCGCAGCGCCACCGTGGTTACGATCGCGCCGACCATCGCCTGCCAGAGCGCCGCACAGATCGGGTGGAAGCCGCCCGCCATGGCGCCCTTCATGAAGATCTGGGTGATGCCCCAGGACAGCCCGACGCCGAAAAGCCCGCACCAAAGCAGCAGCGGCCCCGGTCTTGCGGGCGACGCGCCCCATGGAGCATCAGCCGGTCGCGCGTCGCCGGGTAGGCCGGCATGCGTGCCGTGCTGCAGCGCGCCCTCTATGCCATCCTGCATCCCGCCCGGGTTCGACCCGGCAGGCAGTCTGCGGCCTGCCGGCGGCTGATCGGTGTCGCGATGCATCGCCGGCTCAGCCCGTGACGGCGATCGGCACGGCATCGGCCCGCCCGGCCGGGATGACGTCGACGCCCACCGTCAGCGTCTGCGGCCCGGCACCGACGACAAGGCCCGAGACCGGGCTCACGTCACGGAAGTCGCGACCCCAGGCCAGCGTGATGTGATCGAGCCCCGGGACCATGTCGTTGGTCGGGTCGAAATCCACCCAGTCCAGCACCGGATCCCAGACCGAGATCCAGGCATGGCTGGCATCGGCACCCTCTAGCCGGGGCTTGCCTGGTGGCGGCAGCGTGCGGAGATAGCCGGAGACATAGCGCGCCGGCAGGCGATGGGCGCGCAGGCAGGCCAGCATCACATGCGCGAAGTCCTGGCAGACACCGCGCCGCGCCTCGAAGCTCGCGACCGGCAGCGTGTCCGCATGGGTCGTGCCTGGCAGATACTCGAAATCGGCATGGATGCGCGCGCAGAGCTCGGCCGCCGCGGCCAGGTAGGGGCGGCCGGGCGTCAGGCTCTCGGCGCCATAGGCCTCCATCGCGCGATCGGCGATCGTCATCGCCGAGGGGAAGGCGAAGGGCGCTGCCACGACGGCGGGCGGCATGTTGGCGTGGCCGAGCGCGCGGTCGCGCACCCGCTCCCACGGCGCGCCGGCATCCAGGATGTACTCCTCGGGCGCCGATCGCTCGACCGTCGATGTCGCGGTGATGGTCAGCGACCGATGGGGGCGCGTCACCGTTGCCAGGTATTCGGTGTTGCCGAACATGTCGATGGCGCGGTCCATAGGATCGGGCCGCGGATCGATCTCCAGCCGGGTGTCCAGCACGCGCTGCTCGGCCATCTGGCGCGGTGTGAGCCGCAGCAGGTGCTGGCTGAAGGCCGCATCATGGGCATAGGCATAGGTCGTGACGTGGCGCACGGTGTAGCGCATCAGCCGCCCTCCCCATCCAGTGTCGCGCCACCATCCGCCGACCCAGCCCGGTCCACGCCGTCGGCGGTATCGCCCGCCACCGGGTCGCGCCGACCGGCATGGCTGACGGCGACGGGCGGCGCGGCATGGGCGAAGAAGCGCCGCGCGACCCGGTCCGAGATCTCCTGCAGGCTGTTCTCGCAGCTGTTCATCAAAGCTTCGAGCGGCGCGCGCAGCCCGTCCGCATCGGTCTCGGCCAGCGTCGCGGCATCCAACAGGCGCAGCTCGGTCAGCATCGCCAGCGCGAGCCTGTGCTCGGGGCTCCGATAGGGGCCGTCGTTGGGCAGATCGGCCAGCACGCTTTCCAGCCTCGCAAGCTGGAAGGCCAGCGCCCGCGGGTTCGATTCGTCCAACACCAGCAGGTCGAGGACCGCCGCTGCCCGCGGCATCATCATATAGCGGTTGCGGTAGGCGGCCGAACTATCGCTCAGCGTCAGCCAGGCGCGCAGGCGGCTGTCTTCGTCGCCGGTCTCTCGATGGATGATCGCGCGCGCCTCGCGGGCGATGCCGACACCCCGCTCAATCCGGCGGCCAAGCTCGAGGAAGCGCCAGGCATAGTTGCGCGTCAGGTTCTCCTGTGCAGCGCCCGAGAAGGCCGCGAGGCTCCGCAGCGAATCCTCTAAGAGCCGCAGCAGATCGGCCGAGCGGCGCAGATCGAGACCCTCGCTCCAGCGCCGGTCGGAACACAGCAGGTCGATGGTGCGCCACCCCTCCTCCGAGATCGAGAGGCGCGCGCGCACCATGCCGGAGCGCAGCGCCGCCAGGGTGCCCGGCAGGCCGAACGGCTCCTCGGGCGCGTTGATCAGGCGCGTCACGGCATCGCGGAAGCGCTGTGGCGGGCTCAGATCCGGGCGATCGACGGCGCGGACGGTGATCAGATCGACCAGGAGCTTGGGATCGGCGTCGATCCGGTTGCCCGACAGATAGCGGCGCAGGCACACCAGCGTCAGGCGCAGCGTCGCCTCGGCCCGCTCGGTATTGCGGCCGAGCCAGAACACCTCGTCGGCGACGCGGCTCAAGAGGTCGCGCCCGGTGCGGCGCAGATGCCCCTGGGCCAGCCGGTCGGCGAGCAGGCTGACCGAGGGGCCCGATGGCGGCTCGTCGCTATCGGTGATGATCCAGACATCCTTGCCGAAGCCGAGCTCCGGAATGCGCCCGCCGCCCTGCTGCGGGTCCTGCGCGATCACCGCGGCCACGCCACCGGGCGCGACAGACCACGCCTCGCCGGTCCAGCAGGCGAAGACGCGCATCATCCAGGGCGCGCTGGCCAGCCGGCCGTCGCGCTGAACCGCGGTCTCGGCCAGCGGGGGCAGGCGGGTCGCCACCAGCCCCTCACCCCGGCGGGTCACGGCCTCCTCAAGATCGTCGCGCCGGGCGTGGCGTGCGCGGTCGGCGGGCATCGCGCGGCGGTGCAGCGGCTCGACCGACCAGGCGGCGGGATTGGCCAGCACCTCCGCGCGCGCAGCCGCGTCGCCCATCCAGAGGCATGGCGCATCCGCGATCGCCAGTTCCTCGCCGATCAGCTGCTCGGCCAGAACATGTGCGAAGGGCGCGAGCGCCCGATGCCCCAGTACTGAGCTGCCGATCGCGTTGCCCATGACCAGCTGGCCCGACCGGGCAGCGACGGTCAGCGCAGGCGCACCGGGCAGCGCATCGGCCTGGCGGTGCAACGCGTCCACCGTTCGGTCGGGTGCGCCGCGCAGCATCACGTCGATCTTCTTCAGCCCGTCCAGCGTCTTCACAAAGGCCGCACCCTCGCGCACCGTGACATCGCCCGGCTCGACCAGCGCCGCGTTGAGATAACGTGCCAGGTAGGCATGGCTGAAAAAGCGCGGGTCCTGCTCGCCCCGCGTCAGCAGCGCCAGCCTGCCCTCCCACCCCGTCAGGCTGTCGAGCAGCTCCTGGAAACGCGCATAGTGGCTGGCGAGCCGGCGCACGCCCAGATCCAGGAATGGCTGCGCGAAACACTGCGAGGTCGCGATCCGGTTGGCGATCAGCCAGCCGTCGCCGAGCGGGGCGTCCACGCGATCCGACAGCACGATCCAGTCCCCGGCAGCGGTCCGGGCGACATCGGCCTCGTAGACATAGAGAAACCGCTCCGGAGGCAGCTCCCACCCTGCGGCCTGCGCGGCGAAGGCGGGCGAGCCGTAGACGATGCCAGGCGGCAGATGGCCACCGGCGACCATCCGACCACCGCCGTAGAGATCGGCGAGCGCCAGTTCGGCCAGTTCGGCGCGTTGCCGGATCGCGGCCTCCAGGACGTGCCAGTCCTTGGCAGACATCACGACCGGCAGCGGATCGGCCGCGGCGCCGGTGTCGTTGGCGGCGAAGGCGATCCCGCTCTCCGCCCGCGCCTGCTCTAGATCCATCGCCGCACGGCTGAGGCCGTCGGGGCCGAGGCCCGCCAGCCAGTCGGCATAGGCTCGGGCATGGGGGCGGGGCGCGCCATCGGGGGCGATCATCTCGTGATGCACGGACGGGCGCACGGGCGGCATCGCCGCGCGGCGCAGCCTGTCGGCCGAAAGCGTCACACCCGTCGCGGTCATCGCGTGTACCCTGGCGCCCCCGCAAGCACGCCGTCTGTGTTCCCGTCCCTCATGCGGAAGCACAGTCTAGCGCGGGCGACGCCGGAAAGAACTACCGAGCCCGCTACTGTCAAACCAACGGCCTATGCCGTGCTTTTCGCGTCGCCGGCACCTGATCAGGGCCCGGGGCCTTCCCGCCGGTGCTGCCCGCGCAATCACGACTGGCGGCGCAGGTCCAGCGTCAGGGGGAAGGCCGGGCTCATCCGGGCGGCGCGCGGCTCGAAGGCGCCCGGGCTGTGGCCGTGGGGGACAAAGCGCGCCATGCGCCGGCCCTCGGCCTCAAGATCGTTGACGGGTTGGGTCTCGAAGCTGCGCCCGCCGGGATGGGCGACATGGTGCACGAAGCCGCCGACGGCGCGGCCCGACCAGGTGTCGAACAGGTCGACGGTCAGCGGCGCGTGTACGCCGATGGTCGGGTGGAGGCATTGCGGCGGCTGCCAGGCGCGATACCGGATGCCGGCCACCGCCACGTCGCGCCGCTCGGTCTGCGTCAGCGGCACGCGCCAGCCGTTGCAGGACACGGCATAGCGCTGGCCGAGATCGCCG